>JBKKAT010000444.1:0-5233 GCA_046714535.1 Acidobacteriota bacterium
GCGTTAAACAGCACAATATGGGCGCGTGAAGGGGCAGAACCTGCTGCTTCTGCCGCGCAGTGAGAACCCGCGGATATGCCTGCGTTGTCTATGACCTTTTCTTCGGCTGGCGCTGCAGCTGTTTCAGGAGCGGTTCCAGTATCCGCCAGACATAGTGAAGTCACGGCGCCACCGAGTTCAATTATTTCAGGAACGGCCAGCGCTGGATTTTGGATGAGCGCATTGCCGTCATAAATGAACACTCTTCCTGCGGTGCCCGATTGCTCTGTCACCCAGACTTCAAAGTCCGGCTGTACGGCCGGGAGAACTCCGGCCATGACAGTGATCATGATCACAAAATAGAGGATCGCTTTGTTTGTCATTCCTAACTCCTTTTCCCGTAATATGTTTTTCGGTTTCGTTAGTATTAGCGGGAACCAGTTTCAAAAACTGGCATCGGAGCAGGAAATGATTTCGGCGGTTTGTTATCGGGCGGAACGTTCTTCAGGCGCTGCAGTGGGCCCAACGAGCATGAACGAAGCAACTTCCACACGGGCGTCATTAAAGCAGGCGCCGCCTGCGGTGCCCAGCGTATCGGGAGCGAGAGCTGTAGCAGTCAAACCGTTGTGCGAAGATTTACGCCACGCCCCTTTGGGGATGGAAATCACACCCGGGCGGATCGAGTCTTTGACTTTCAATTTGCAAATCACTTCACCCAGATCGTTGTAAACGCGAATCGTGGCTCCGTGTTTCAAACCGCGCGCATCGGCATCAGCAGGATTCATAGTCGCGTAGAGTACGGGCAAGTTGTATTCACCCATGCTCGAACTGATCGTTTTGTTCGAAGCCGGACTGATCAACGTCAGGGGATATGTATCAATGTTTTCACTGTACTCGTACGGATGTTCTCCGAGCGCTGGAGGCGTCAGGTTAATTTTGCCGCCGTCTGTCCAGGGAAACGAAGTTTTGAATTGCACAGGATTGCGGCCCGGGAAATCGAAAAATACTACGCCATTCTCACGCAGTTGCTCCAGGGAAATCGGGCCACCAGGCGCGCGAATGGCATCGGCGGTTTTCCGCAAATAGTCTTCTGTAGTGTCCAGAAAAGCTCGATCATTCCAGCCCATTGCGCGGCCAAGCATTGCAAAAACTTCTTCGTTTGGTTTCGCTTCACCGCAGCGCGGGATCACGGGAGAGAGGTACTGCAAGAGAAAAGCACCATAAGATTTCTTGATTTCTTCCTGCTCCAAAAATGTTACGGCAGGCAAAAGGATGTCCGCATACTTTGCGGTATCGGTCATGATCTGTTCAAACACAACGGTGAATAAATCTTCGCGAACCAGACCTTTCAGAATTGCATTTTGATTCGGCACGGTTACCGCAGGATTGCAGTTGAAAACGAAGAGCGCTTTCACCGGTGGAGAATTCTCTTCAAGTAAACATTTGCCCAGAAGGTTCATGTTGATTTCACGCGTATCCCAGACCGGCACGTCGACAATTTTATTGGGCGCAATCCTGGCCGTGCTGCTATTGCTCAGGGTGTAGCCTCCGCCGGGTACTCCAAATTTACCCATCAAAGCAGGGACAGCAAGAATCGCTGCAGCCGCTTGTCCGCCGTTCTTGTTCCGTTCCAAACCCCAGCCGATCCTGATCACAGCAGGATTTGATTCAGCATACAACTCCGCGAGTCGTTCGATATCTTTCGCCGGAACTCTTGCAATCTCCGCAGCTTTGTCGAAATCGAAAGCCTCTGCTTTATCCAGCAGAATCTCAGCCCGGGTTGCGTGTTCGTTCAAGAACGCTTCATCCAGCAGGTTATTTTTGCGCCAGTAGCGGATCATAGAAAGCGCAACAACCAGATCGGTTCCCGGAAAAACGGGCAGGTGCAAATCATGTTCGCGCCCCGAAAAATTCAGCTTTGGATCAACAATCGCGATCTTTGCTCCCGCTTCTTGTGCTTTCTTCAAAATAGGAACGAGATGGATGTTGGATGCTTTGGGATTGGCACCCCAGATGAGGATCAGTTTTGCGTGAACATAGTCTTCAAACGCGACTCCCGGCATTTTGCCGTACATTTCGGATGCAGCTGCAGAGGTTGGAGCGGCGCATACTGTCGTTGCCAATCTGGATGCGCCCAGTTTTGCAAAGAATGCGAGGTCTGCTGTGCCTTGACCCAGCACACCGTTAGAACCACCGTAATAGTAGGGAAGGATCGCTTCACCACCGAATTCTGCATGGATTTTGTGGAACAGTTCGCTGATTGTGTTACAAGCTTCGTCCCAGCTGATTCGTTCGAATTCACCCGATCCTTTCGCGCCGGTTCGTTTCATCGGATAAAGCAAACGATCCGGTGAATAAAGACGCTTTGCAAAGTTGGCAACCTTGGAACAAATGAAATCGTCCGTTATCGGGTTTTTATTTCCGGCGCGGATCGCGATGACTTTTTCATCCTGCACTTCAACTTCTAGACTGCAGGTATCCGGACAATCCATGGTACAAACAGAATGGCGAATTTGGCTTTGCATTTACAACCTCTCCAGAGCGCGTTTCAGCATAATCCCGATCATATGCCGGCGATATTCCATTGTGCTGGCGGATGTTTTCAAGGGCTTCGCAGTCCGTTGGGCGAGTTTTTGCAGTTCTTCGCTGTTTCTCAACAAAGAACCCGGATGCTTCAACAGCACCGGTAACGGATTTACGGCGGTCAGTGCCACTCGCAGATCTTCTGAGCCGCCGTTCGAACCATTCATGGCTACAGCAACGCCTGCAAGCGGGTAATCCACCGAGCCACGAATGCGATATTTTTCATACGCTCCGTGATAGTCGCGAACTTTTCCCGAAATAAGGACTTCGCTCAAGATTTCATCCGGTTCCATTCGGTTTCTCATCAAACCATCGTTCACAAAAAAATCGGGCAACGTAACAAGCCTTTCACCGCGCGCCGATACGAGATTGAGTCGCGCATCAAGCGTCAGCAGCGCAGCCGCCGTATCTCCTGAATACACAGCCCAGCAGGTCTTGCTTCCCGGCGCGACATGACACAAACTGCCGTCTTTCTTGAGGCAGAATCCGCAGGACTGTCGCCAAAAGTAAGACTGGTTATACCAGTAACAACGCGTATCCAGACAGATGTTTCCACCCAATGTTCCTACGTTCCGCAAATTCGGTCCAGCTACAGTTGCCGCTGCTTGTTGCAGTACAGAAAAGTGATGCTGTAACAGCTGGTTTTCCACCATCTCAGTGATTGTGGTCAATGCTCCTATCCGCACGCCACCATCGGGTGTTTCATGAATTCCGTGCAATTCTTTGATCGGTTTGATGTCCAACAAATATTGCGGCTCGAACAATTTTTGCTTAAGGCCCGGTATAAGATCTGTTCCTCCCGCAATCACTTTTGTGGCCTGCACGTTTTCTGAAAGGAAGGTCGCGGCATCTTGAAGCGAAGAGGGCAGGTAGACTTCAAAAACAGGCAGACTCATTTTTTCTCTTTTAAGGCTTTCAAGATTTTTTCGGGAGAGAAGGGAAGTTCCGTAATACGAACTCCGATTGCATCAAAAATTGCATTGCCTACAGCCGGAATCACAGCAGCCAGCGAACCTTCTCCCGCTTCTTTGGCCCCGTAAGGACCTTCCGATTCATCGCTTTCCACAATGATGGATTCAATCACAGGTGAATCCAGTATTCCTGGAGTTCTATATTCCAGCAATCCCGGATTCATCACCAATCCCTGATCAAAGATCACCTGTTCTTGCAACGCTTGTCCCAATCCCATCGAAACGGAACCTTCAATCTGACCTTCAACAGTGAGCGGATTGAGTGCGCGGCCACAATCGTGCGCTGCAACGATTCGATCGACTTTCACAACGCCTGTTTCAGGGTCTACGGTCACTTCGGCGACCTGCGCAGCATAACTGTACGCGACACCCGGTCCCACACCGGCGCCGGGAAATTTTCCACCCTGAGCGGCTTTAGGCGGCGTGTACGAACCTTTTGTTACCAGTGTTCCCCCTTGTGTACCAATGGCGTGCACCACGGCTTCTTCAAAACTGACACGCTTTTGCGGCTCGTCGCGATCAAAAACGAAATTCTCTCTGTTCATCAGATTCTCCGGCGGAATCTGCAATAGATCCGATGCAGCTTTGTTCACTTTTTCTCTCATGTTGCGCGCCGCTTCCAGACAGGCATTGCCGGCCATGAAGGTCACACGGCTCGAATAGCTCCCTAGATCCATCGGGGTCAAATCAGAATCCGCAGAAATAATCCGCACTCGATCGATCGTGATCCCGAGCTCTTCCGCCACAATCTGAACTTGAATCGTGTCGGAGCCCTGACCGATTTCAGACGTGCCGGTGAAGATGGTGACACCTGCATCCATATCCATCTTGAGCATTACGTTGGAATGTGGCATCTTCGAACGATAGATGGAATTTGCTGCACCACTCACGTAGTGCGAGCCGGCAATTCCGATCCCTTTTCCAAAAGGAAGACTTCCTTTCTTTTCTTTCCAACCGGAATGTTCCACTGCTTGCTTGATGCAGTCCGGATAGCCATAGGAAGTTACGCGGAGGTCATTCACCGTTCGTGTATTCGATGTAAGGGCGTTCCGCAATCTAATCTCTGCCGGGTCAATCCCCAGCTCATGCGCAATCATGTCCAGCTGAGACTCAAACGCAAATCGCACGTTGACTGTGCCGTGCCCCCGCATCGCTCCGCAAACGGGTTTATTGGTCAGCACACGATATCCGTCGTATTTCATATTACTAATATCGTAGATTGCGCCCAGTAGAGCGCCCGAATAGAGAATCGTTACGATGCCGTAGCTGCAGTAAGCGCCACCGTCCTGAATGGTTTTGCATTCTACGGCGATGATCTTGCCGTCCCGGGTTACGCCGGTTTTCATTTCCACGTATTGATCCGGGCGTCCTCGGTGGATGTAAAAGACTTCTTCCCGGTCAACGGTCAGCCGCACCGGCCTTCCCGCCGCCTTTCGAGCAAGCGCCGCGGTGGTGATCTCGTGACAGAGCGGTTCATCTTTCCCGCCGAAACCGCCTCCCACCAGGGGTTTGATCACGCGGATGTGCGCCATCGGCATGCCGAGAACTTTTGCGAGTGTGCGATGCAAATAGTACGGAGTTTGCGTAGAGGTCCAGACCGTCAGTTTTCCGTTTTCGTCGTATTGAGCCACCGTGCTGTGGGGTTCCATCGCTGCATGAGTGACACGCGGACAATAAAAGGAATCGGAACGCACGTAGTC
>JBKKAT010000445.1:0-3125 GCA_046714535.1 Acidobacteriota bacterium
ATCGTGAATTTCCGCTGAGGGCCATGAAAATTCTCAACCGGATCCGTGACTTGAGAGATGGTAAGTTAAGTGATGCCCGCTTTCACTCACGCATGAGCGGAGAAGGAGAATTTGCGGATACAATCTACGCTTTGTTTCAATCGGCTTGCAAGAAGTATGGTCTGAATGAAGAGGATGAGGAATTCGAACTGAGCACAAAACATTTTCGGAGAGCCGGACAACTCGAATTATATTAAAGGAGTCCTTATGGAAGACTTACGTTATCCGATCGGAAAGTTTCAATACACAGGAGTTGCAATGGAGGGACAGCGTAAACAATTCATTGCGAATATTGCTGAAACTCCTTCACGTCTTCGCGCAGCCGTTGCCGGGTTGAACGAGGAACAACTGAAAACTCCTTACAGGCCGGAAGGCTGGACGATCCGCCAGGTTGCTCATCACCTGCCCGATAGTCATCTGAACGCGTACACCCGCTTTCGCCTCGCTCTCACCGAAGAAGAACCCACGATTCGCCCCTACCATGAAGATCGCTGGGCGGAGTTAGACGATTCCCGAAACGCGCCGGTTGATTATTCGTTGGACCTGCTGGAATCACTGCACAAAAGATGGATTTATTTTTTGGAATCGCTCAGTGAAGCCGACTTTTCCAGAGCGTTTCAACATCCGGAGCTGGGTCTTGTAACTTTGGACAAGAATCTCGCACTTTATTCCTGGCACGGACAACATCATGTTGCCCAAATCACATCTCTACGAGTCCGGAGCGGTTGGTAAGGGAGATTCAGATTCCCGTTCATACAGAGCGTTCATTCCACCAATCCCCAGAAGTAGTAACACCGCACCCATCAGATCAAACCACCATGGTTGAAAGACGGCTGTTTCACCGGGAGTGCTCTTAAAGCCTGGTATCTGCACAGACACATATTTGCTAAGCATGAGCGGTACGCTGTTGTACATAGCGTGAGCAATCATACATAACCTGAGCGAGCCGGTTTTCAGTCTTAGCCAGGCAAAGAAAAAGCCGAGCAAAAAGGCGTTGACGATTGCCCACGGTATGAGATGTGTGAGCCCAAAAAGAAGCGAGGAAACAATGACCGCAGTTTTAGCTCCGTAACGGATTTGAAGACCATCCAGGATTACTCCGCGAAAAATCAGTTCTTCCACCACAGGCGCGACGATGCCGATGGTGAAAAGTACACCCCAAAAATCCTGAGCAAAAAGCTCATTCATAAAATCGATGTACTCTTTCGGTATGGGTTTAATCCAATGCAATACATTTCCCAGCTCGGATGCCAGGATCGTGATGCCGCAACAGGCAACCGTAAGAGGCAGTAAAAGCAAAAATTGAAATCTGGGCCGGATGAAAAATGCGATCAAGGTAAGTCCAGCAAGGATAGCTCCTGCTTTCGCAGCAATCAGTCCCGAAACGATATGGGTAATCGAAAGACCAAACCAGTTCTTGGCAGAAAGCATGGAATCGCCGGCAAACAGAAAAAGGCGGGTAATAAAAAATTGAAGAACGAACAACAAAACCACCAGTCCGACGGCTTGCAGAATCGTCAAATGAGGTTCATGAGGTAATTCGGGAGGTGTGGTTCCACTTTCTTGAGTTTGAAAATCTTCGGCATTCATAAGGGTGAAATAATACTATAAAGTCTCACTATGCGACTTCCGATTTTCATACGTTTCCTGATTTACGGCGCCGCCGGTTGCTGTTTTGAAATCATTTTTACCGGAATCAAATCGTTGATCGGTTCAAAGTTCCAGGATTGGAGCCTCCGTGGAAAAAGCTACATATGGATGTTTCCGATTTACGGACTTCTTGCCTTCTTCTTCGAACCGGTTCATGATGCGATCCGTCCTTTGTTCTGGCTTCTTCGCGGATTGATTTATGTAGCAGGTTTTTTTGTGGTCGAATTTATCACCGGATGGATCCTGCATGTCATAACCGGAAAATGTCCCTGGGATTATTCAGGCAAAAAATATAATTTTAAAGGATTCATCCGCTGGGATTATGCTCCGATCTGGTTTGCCTTCTGCATGACCATGGAGCCCTTTCATGATTTGTTGATGCGAGTAAGGATTGTGTGACGCCGGACGTTCGTTTACGCAGCTTGCGGGCTAAACCCTAACGTTGCATTAAAAACTTTCAACCCCCTCCTTACCTCCCCCTTCATAAGGGGGAGGAACCGCATGAACAGCAGCGATGCTGAAGTTCCCCCTCCTTATGATGGAGGGGGTAGGGGGAGGTTGGAATACCTCACTAAATGTGATGTTCACGATTTCTGATGAAACCGTAAAAAACAGCATAATCACGAGCCTCCCAAAGCACAACCGGAAAAACTAATGCAACATCAGGGTTTAGTTGGCATCCAAAAAAGCAGGCATCCGCTTGCGCAACAATTATAATTTAAATACCGATGCGTACTTTATTGTTTGCTTTTGCTCTTATCGCAACCCTTCTTTCCGCCAATACGCAAACAAGTTTCGATGTGCTCATCCGGAATGGCACCATCTACGATGGCAGCGGATCGGAAGGAAAGCGGGCCGATATCGCCATTCGTGGGGATAAGATCGTGGCAATCGGGTCTTTTAGCGGAGCCAAGGCAAAGACCGAGATTGATGCGTCAGGACTCGCGGTTGCTCCCGGCTTTATCAACATGTTGAGCTGGGCAGCGGATACTTTGATTGTTGATGGTCATTCGCAGAGTGATATCCGCCAGGGCGTAACGCTGGAAATTTTTGGCGAAGGACTTTCCATGGGTCCGCTGAACGACGCGATGAAAAAAGAAATGGTGGAACAGCAGGGAGATGTGAAGTTCGATGTACGCTGGACGAAATTATCCGAGTATCTGAACTATGTCACGCGCAAAGGCGTTTCTCCTAATGTTGCTTCTTTCGTTGGAGCAACAACAGTGCGCGTTCACGTGCTTGGTTATGAGGATCGCGCTCCCACTACTAAGGAATTAGAAGCGATGAAAGGTCTTGTGCGGCAAGCGATGAAAGAAGGAGCGCTGGGAGTTGGCTCTTCGCTAATCTATGCTCCCGCTTCTTTCGCAAAAACGCAAGAACTGATCGAGCTTGCGCGTGTGGCCGGCGAATTCGGTGGAATCTACATCTCTCACATC
>JBKKAT010000446.1:0-2687 GCA_046714535.1 Acidobacteriota bacterium
ATCTTGATCTGAGCTCAGAATAATTTCCCCAGACGAGCCGAAGCTTCTTCTAGCCAGGTAGGAGTTCAAAAGCCTTGGACTGTTTGTAAAATCGAGGCTATAGACATCAACTTCAAACCAGGGAAAAAGCCGACCTGCAAGATAGAAAAAGGAACTGAGACTGCCCGAGTCGATTTTCGGTAGCCTAATATCAACCCCTGAACTCGATAAAAGGAAATAACTGTCGCAGGCATAGCATTTGTTTCCTTTAAGCAAAAACAATGCTCTCTGCATTCCTGTGCTCGGGAAATTTAACACAGCAAGACCCCTCTGCAGCTTCTCAAGCTGCGACACAGGATTTTCATTCTCTTGCCATATTAAATCCTTGACTGTTTCAAAAGCCGGATAAGGGATTCCGCTTTCCGACTTTTCTCTCTCCAAAGCAGCGAATCTTTCAAACGCAGATCGGAACTTTGCAGAACCCCGAGGCTTCTTAATGAGTTTTCTGCAACTGAATGAATAACTTTTGTTTTCGCGCCGATTGAGGTGTGCAAGGTACTTCGAATGTCCGATCGGTTCTTTACCGGAACAATCATAAAGTTCGAAGCCTAGTTGAAATGCGTTTCTAAATGTCGCGCAGGATAGAACATTAAGATGATAGAGCATCTTATCTTTGGCTGTAGAAACCGGTCCGTCAAAAAGCGCTTCTTCTTCAACATCAGAAAGATCTCCATCCGAACTGAACGGACGACCGGAAGCGTACTCGCCAAAGCCCTGAAAGCAAACCGAATTGAACTCCGGAACTTCTTTCACATACATTCGCATGCCCGCTCTTCCAATGCTGGAAAAATCGTCAAACGGAGAAAATCCACTCCAGGCACAATTTTCAATGAACTTCGAAACGTGATCGTATGGAAAAACAATTGTACTCGTGGCCATCGCTTCTCTTCCCTCTACTTATAAAAATTTGACTTGCAAGCGACATGCCAGCAAAGTCGATACAACCTATTCGTGCCTTATCTCTGAAGTGTGCAGGCAACTTGAAGTTAAGACGAACTCATGGTCTTACCATTTTGGGCACTTGTCGTTCTTCTCGCTCAGAATTCGTGTCAAACGCCTTATCATCAGCAGCTACTTCAAGCTCTTCCTGACTACGAGAATTGCACCCATATACCGAGCACGCGCCGCCTCTTTCGTCAAACCAACACGCCGCGTGAAAAATGGTCCGGCATTTCCTACATACAGAAATGAGACTTCCTCTGCCAATAATCGATTTACAATAAGCGCACTTGATCAATTGAGAAATAACCATAGTGCTTCTTTTTGTAACCATCTTCACCCTGTTACGCCTGCCAGCCACTAACACAAGATGAACGCCACGCTCCACAGCCGATCGTAACGAATCATTTATCTGGGAAGAAAATGTGAAATAGAAAATAACACCTGGAATCAGCCCTCCCACTCCCCAACCGAAAAAGCCAACGATAAGAAGTGTCAGAATTCCGCAAAAGGAAAGCTCAAGAAGTACATCATCTGAAGCGTAGAGAACCGCCAAAATCATTGAAGTGATCAAAGCGATCAGAAACCCGAACAAGAAAAGCATACTCAGCGCTCGTGCAACCAACGTGCCATTTGCCGCGAAATGCTTCAGGCCCGCGAGCTGACTTGTTTAACCGTCAACCATGCACCTCACATATATCTCCTTGTTCACGATCAAAAAGTCTTTGAAGCCGTCTCAATACCTACGATTCACAAACCGCCATCAGGTCACCTAAGGTCCATTGGTCTAACTCTTGCATAAGACCTGCATTCATTTTTGTGAATCAACTGTTCTTTGGAAAAAGAGAAGCAAAGAGACCGATCGATGGGATCCTCCATCTGAAATTATCTCAACAATGAAAGGAGGAGGATCCCATGAGAAGACAAAATAAAATGCCGTTTGTCTGCGCTTCCTGGCGGCACATTGTAAGCGAGAATGCCTGCGATGTGATTTCCCAAGGCAAAGTGTGTGATGCTTGCGGCCGTAGCTTAAAAGAGACGCTGGAATACCATGATGTGATCGACATCTACGAAGGTTTGGTCATGGATCAATGCACAGTGGATGAAGCCATATGGGAACTTCGCCGGCGCCTCGTAATGGAAACCGCAAGCTACCACAAGATGCTCCGAAGGTCGCCGAGCAATGCTCTACAGCATAGAGTGAACGCAGATTTCATCTCGTTGCTACTTCATGCTACATAGCTAAAATTGGGGAGCGCGATGATGAATGTCTTGCTTGATTTGTCTCTTGCTTCTCCCCATACTAATCAAATGAACCAACCGCACAGAGATCCAGAAGAGTTGCATTGCTTTAGTCAGACGCCGGGAAAACTAGGGCTGATGGTTCTAACTCCATCCGGGGCTCATGAATGTCCCGAATGCGACCTGGTCGTTCGACTAAAATCAAAGACTGTCCCCCAGGCCTGGTACGACGATGCTGAAAATCGGCGCCCTCTTTCAGCAGACGATCCGATACTACCTTTCTGTGAAACATGCAACAGATCCATGCTTGCCCTATCCTCTGTAAGAAACATACGATATGGGACTCAATCAATTGTCTTCACTTGCCAAAGGGAAAAACAAACTCTGCACAGGCTCGAAGCATATTTCGTAAAGATACCTGAGCAAGAGTTTGCTGAAATCAAACGGGAACTGAAGGAAAGTTACGC
>JBKKAT010000447.1:0-2944 GCA_046714535.1 Acidobacteriota bacterium
TCGCGCAGGATCCGAACTGGCAGATCCGAGCGATACCGAATCGGAATCCCGTTTTTCAGATTGAAGGAGCTCTGAACCGCAGACTCGTGTCCAGTTACGACGTGATGGATGCGCTGGGCGCGCACGAGGTCATCATTGAGCATCGCGAACACCGGGATTGGGACCAATTGGATACCAGGGAAGTGAGTTCCATTCTGGCAACCTTTCAAGAGCGAATGCTGGACTTATCCAAAGATGATCGTTTTGGCCATCTTTTCATATTTAAGAACCATGGTCAGACATCGCACGCGCGCATTACGCATCCGCATTCAAACATCATCGCTTCTCCTTCTGTTCCGGAAAGAATACGCAGGGAATTGCAATTCACGCGGCGCCATTTTCAGATGAAAGAGCGTTGTTTGTTCTGCGATATTGTCACGGAAGAAATGCGGCCGAAAAATGCTCATCCCGGTTTGATACGCGCATACGATCACTTCGTCACGCTCTCTCCGTTTTTTGCTTCGCATCCTTTTGAAACATGGATTCTTCCACGCAGACATGATTCGAACTTCCGGAATGCAGATAGATCCTTGTTTCCCGAACTTGCGCTCGCGATTCAGGAAAATTTTGAAGTGGTCAAAAAGGTTGTGGGCCCATTGTCCTATACGTTATTGTTGTTTACCCGTCCGAATAAAGTCTGGGGAGAAGAGCGCGATTATTGGACAACCATTGATGATGATTATCACTGGCATTTCAAGTTCATTCCCAGATTTCCACGGCTGACCGGACTTCATCGTAGTTTTAGCGCGGGGTCCGGTTACATGGTCAATCAGATTCCTGCCGAAACAGCTGCGCAAATCCTGCGCTCAGCTCTTTAACGCAAAGGCGCCAGGTCGCAAAGGTTATAATCGTTGTACCGTGGTTGGGATAACGATCGCTGACCGTTTCAAGATCATTCGCGAACTGGGACGAGGGGGAATGGGGGTGGTCTATCTCGCAAAAGACCAGCTACTGGAACGCGAAGTCGCGATGAAGTTTATGTCCCCTTCCTCCTGGAGCACCACCGCAGAAGAACGTTTCCGGCGGGAAGCGAGAATCGTCGCAAAGATGGATCATCCTTCCATAGTGACTCTCTTTGATATTGGAAAGTATGAGGATTCACTTTTTATTGTGATGCCTTTTGTGTCCGGTTCGAATCTTCGTTTTCGAATGGAACAGCGAACGCTTCGAGTGAAAGATGTAATTGACGCGGGAATTCAAATTGCGGATGCATTGGATTACAGCCACACTGCAGGGGTGATTCATCGCGATATCAAACCGGAAAACGTTCTCATTCAACAAGACGCCGCAAATTTGATGCGTGTGCGAGTTACGGACTTTGGTCTGGCGCGTCAGACTTCTGAGAACCGGTTGACGCAGAGTGGCGCTCTTGTGGGCACAGTTGAATACTTGAGTCCCGAACAAGTTTTGGAAATTGAAATCGATGGAAGATCCGATATTTATTCGCTGGGATCGGTTCTTTACGAATGCTTTGTTGGCGAGACTCCTTTTACGGGAGAGATCCACACAGTTGTTTACCGGCTGGCACACGACCAGCCTGCTTCACCACGATCACTGGGAATCAATATTCCGGAAGAGCTGGAAGAGATTCTCATGAAGTGTCTGGAAAAAGATGCGCGACGCAGACCTCAAAGAGCTTCCGAGCTAGCGCAGTTGCTGATTCAATTCCGGACCCAGATGCATGAGGGAGAAATCCTGTGCACGGAACTTCGCAGCCAGGAACGAATCACAAGAGGTCCGCGGCGAATGGTAACAGAGCCAACGATCGGCCGCACAGCCGAGATCGGTGAACTGTTGCATCGTTTGAATGGCGCGATGGCGGGGGAATGCCAGTTTGTGATTGTGACAGGCGATGCCGGAATTGGAAAATCACGTCTTCTGCAGGAGCTGGAAAATCTCGCGCGAGCAAGAAAAATCAACGTACTCCATGGAAGATTTGCCGATCACTATCAGACCTTTCCGTATCAAGGTTTCGGTGACCTGATTCGCGAATATTTGCAGGCCAGACGAAATACCGGTCAGATTCCTGACTTTTCCGATCTGGCGACAGATCTTGCTGCGCTTTTTCCCATGCTGAGTGAATTTGAAGTATTCAAGACTTCCTCAGCGCAAATCGGTCAAGCCAGGTTCGAGGACCGTCATTACATCTTTGAATTGCTTGCGCGAACGCTTTCGCGTATGACCGAAGGAAAACCGGTTGTCATTTTGCTGGAAGACCTGCACGCCGCAAGCGTTTCCATCGAAGCGCTGCACTACATTTTTAGAAGGCTTGCTGCGACTCCTACTTTCATCGTTGGAGCAGCTCGCATCAGTGAACTGGAGAAAGACCACCCGTTATTGAACATGATTGAATCCTTTGAAGGGGACCGTTATTTTCTGCATCTCCCACTCGGTCCGTTGTCGTTTAAAGAGTATGAAGGTTTCGTCGAGTTTTTGTGCGGAAACAAATCGGTTGATCCTGAATTTGTAAAAAATATTTTTCAAACAACGGATGGAAATCCCTATTTCACAAAAGAGCTGTTTTGTTCTTTCGGCGATTTTCAAACACAGCCGGTCAACCTGCTCGCAGACAGCGCTGAGCTGCCTTCCGCTCCGCTCCCATCCACAATTCAGCAGGCCGTTCGTCGCAGGATCGACCGGTTGCCGGAAAGATCGCGCGAGGTTCTCGCAGCCGGTTCCGTTCTGGGAAGAATGTTTGACTACAGCGATCTGGAAGCGCTCGCAGGCAAGGATTCCGAAGAAATCGTAGATGCGCTGGTGAAAGCGGGACTGCTGGAGGAAGGCCGTGATTCACGCGGTGAACGTCTCTCCTTTTCCAGTGGATTGGTGCGTGAAGTGCTTTATTCAAGTCTTCCCCCGCGCAAACGCCGGGGATTTCATCGTAAATTTGGAGAATACCTGGAAC
>JBKKAT010000448.1:0-2640 GCA_046714535.1 Acidobacteriota bacterium
ACTATCCTTCGTGTTGGATTGCCGGATCGCAGAATCACCGCCCGTTCCTCGGGCTGAATGGAATAGATCGACTTCATCAATAGGATGAATGTGATCAGACTAAGGACGAGCCATATCATTTTTTTTCAAGAAAACCTTTGACCGCAATGTGAGATAAAGGAAAGAAAAGAACATCAGGACATTCATCCAACTATTCAAGATCGTGAAAATAAACCATCCAGAGTGGCATTTACCATAAGACTGCTCTATCACGAGTTTATACCCTTCTCTCTCGTACAGATCCAAAACGGCAGGAGAGACATTTGGATCCGTTTGAAGAATAAAGGGATCTCCGAATCTCAACGAGTTTATAAGATGATAAAAATATGGATCATGCAAAATCATGTTCAATAGAAAAGTAAAAGAAAAGAACATGAATATCCCGATGTAGCCAGTTTGTGAAAAACAAACGAGAGCGAACAGCGGCAAGAAAAGAAAAAGATGATTCTCATGCATGTGGGTAGACAGCATGAACAGACAAAGGGCGATTATCGATGCAGCCATATATAGTGATTTCTTATCCTGCGCGCCCCAAAATTTGTAAATTACAACGCCATAGACGCTCGAGAAAAGCATAATTGCAACGTTCTGATAGGATAGACCCCACAGGATCTTTTCATTGGCAAGAGTCCATGGCAGTCCGCCTGTGATTGCCCACCAAAGATTGTGTGCATTGACGCTGACATACGCCATCATGTCAATTCTCAGATACAAAAGACGAAGAATTTCGCGAAAATGATTGTTTACTAAAAAAGGCAAGAAAACGAGAACAAGAGTTAGCAGTACGGCACCCAAAGAAGAGAATAATTCCTTTGGATCGTGTTTATGATTCCAAACTATCAAAAGGGGAATAAATGCTATAAGGAACGCTGGTTTGATCAAAATACCGATGGTTAAACAGATCCAGGACCACTTCATTTTTCTCTGCCCGGCCAATATAACGGATAAAAGAAGCATGAAAGCAATAAGCGAATCCGTTTGCCCCCAATAGCTTGTATTAAATAAAACGGCAGGATTTAGCGCATAACTACCGAACGCCATCACGCCAATTCTCGGATTGTCCCTTTTGCTAACGAAGTAAAGAAGACATCCGGTAGCAAGATCACCAGCAATCGAAGGAAGGCGAATCAGAAAATCAACAACCTTGCTGTCCCGAAGCACTTCCGGATTGATGAACAGGCATAACTTTCCTAGGATTGTTAGAAGATAAGCGAAAATCGGGGGATATTGTATCGGCGTCGGCAGACCATCAGGGTAGAAGGCGGGGTTTTCTGAATAGGCCGCATAGAGTCCATGCTCCATCAAAACCTGAAGCCACCTGCGGTAGACCAGAATATCCCCCATCGTATCCGGAAGTCTGGCAATCCACAGATGGAGAAAAAGGGAAACCAAAAAAAGCAAAACAAATTTCTTCCCATCGGAAAGCGTAAGAGTTGTGGATCGGGAGAAGCTTTCCCCCGAAGATTGCATGATAAAATTCTAACACAGGGGGATGTGGCTTCCCCGGGGGAGGTTAGTTTTGGGATCGTCTTACGGCTCCGCCACTTTAGATTCAGAAATTACGCAACCCAGTACGAGCGTTTATCTTCTTGCAATTCCCTTTTTTCTTTCCGGAACAGCTGCTCTGGTAGCTGAACTTTGTTGGCTCAGATCGTTGTAAGTTATACTCGGCGGATAGCCCGTGGCGCTCAGCATCCTTCTTGCTACATTCATGGCTGGACTAGGAATAGGAGCAACCTTAACCAGCAAGGTTCGATTCAAGCGACCGCTATTAAGCTACGCCTGTGCGGAGTTGTTTTTGGCCGTCTATATTGTGGCTTCTCCTTTTCTACTTCGTGAGATAAACCAGGCATATTCTGCCTTTCTATCCGAAATCGGATTTGAATCTACTTTTGAACAAATATTGCGATTCCTTTCGGCCGCGATTGTTCTTTTACCCCCAACGATCGCAATGGGTATCACTACACCGCTCCTGATCTCTGCCGCATCCGAAAAGATTCAAGAAGTAGGGTTCCATAGTGGATTCCTTTATGGGATCAACACAATCGGAGGAGCCACAGGAGCGCTTCTTACCGGTTCTTATTTCGTGTTCCGATTTGGAGTCTCGGCAACATTATGGATTGCAGCGTCGCTGTGTTTGACTGCTTCTCTGATTGCTCTACTGCTGATATCCGCAACAAGGTCAGTAAGGAAATCTGAGACACAGTACCGGCCTTTTAGAAAAAAACGCAACATCAATCATGTTATGGCTGCAGTCGCCGGTTTTGCAGGGATGGCCCTGGAAGTCTGTTTTGCGCGTCTGGTACTCTTCGCTATCGGAGGATCCTATTTTAGTCACACAATTGTGATTTCCGGTTTCCTTTGTGGGTTGTTTCTCGGAAGTTGCTTCGCGGGTTTCATTCTTAGAAAACGTATAGTTAAAAACTCGGACCTATCCTGGTTATTTTTTCTCTTAGCATCATGCACGTTGATCGCGGGAATGCTATTTCCGGTCATTCCAAACTTATTGCAAAAAGTTTTCGTAGAAAAGGGAATTCTAGGGATTCCAGCCTACGGCATCAAATTTATTGCAACATTAATTGTTACTATCTTACCCGCAAC
>JBKKAT010000449.1:0-6969 GCA_046714535.1 Acidobacteriota bacterium
AGATTCCAGAAAGCCACACCATTTTCACGGGCAGTTTTCCATTCGAGCTGCACACCCCCCTCTTCCCCCGGATTTGCGCGGAAATATTCGACAACAGCAGGAATACTGAAATCAAATGCCTTCCCCACTGTTCCGCGAAGAACCTGAGCCGATCCATTCACAAGGATCAATTTGAAGCGCGCTGTTCCCCTGTAGGGCACCGTCATCGACCAGGATTCCTTCAGATGCGGTTTGATGGCAAGAGTGCCCTCCTTTTCGCCAACGCCGTAGTGAATGAAAGAGGCGGAATAAGGAGCATTGCCTTTTGGCGTAAAAGAAAGATGAATACCGCCGGTCGAACTGGTTTCCGGAATCCCCTGGATTACCGTGGCTGCATAGGGTTGTACTACTACATCCATAGTATTACTATTCAGCATCGTTCCGGAGGGAGTTCCCATGTAGTAATTTAACAGATACGAATCCAGGGAAGGCAAATGGTTTAACTGAAGCACCCGTCTTAAAACATCCATCGCGCGTTCTTCGCTGGTTGCAGGCCATTGTTCCCAGGTTTGGCGGATCACATCACGATAAGTGCGGGAAACCAGATCCAGGACCAGGGAAGCACCACGGGCAAGATCGGGGGAAGCGTCATCCAGGGATACTTGAGGCCTGAGCCGGCGCGAATATTGAGCGAGTCGAGTACGAGAACTTGGCTTGCTGAACTGCCCTTCCATCCAGGCCGCGGTGGCTTCATAAAACCAGTAGTCGTTCACCGGCACTGTCCCTGCAGGATTCTGCGGATGCCGGTACATCTTTTGCGATGCATGCGCAAGAAAGTGCATCCAGATGGCGGGGAAATCGCGTGCAGCCAAAACAGTTTCGTTCAAAACTACAACAGGGCCTGGCAGCACTGTGCCAGTGAATTCAGCAGTGCCGGAAACAAAATAGACGTCCAGCACAGGACGGTTCAGTTCTTTCCTTGTGGCTGGAATCTTCCAACCCAGCTCCGTTTGTAAAAAGTGTGCGGAGCGCGCAATGATTTTTTCGTTCTTCGCCACTGCTTGAGCATCGTTTGAATAAATCAGAAAATTCTGGATCCGGACCGATTTCAGATTGGAAGGGATTTCAACCTTTGCTTCGCGCAAAAACCAGCAGCCGGGGTCAACGGAATCCGCATACCCGAGAGTGAGGCTAAATAAGCAGAGGAAAAAAGTAAAAACTTTCATGGATCAATTCTGGTTTTTCATGAGCGGGAGGTCGTGCAACATCCGCGTATAATCCTGAATCACACGTTCCAGATCACTCTGGCGATTCACAAGTTTCTGGAGCAAACTCATTACATCTCCTAGTTTATTAGACGCCGGATCCAGTTGATGGATCTGGTTATTCATTTGAACCGCCATAATTTTCAAATGATTGACCTGTTCCATAAGGTCCTTCAGAATATCGATCGATTTGCCCGCAATGAAGTCGATTTCCTCCGATACGTCCCCGCGATTTTCCACTTCCATTTTTTCCAGAAGTTCCGCAAGCGTCATATTGTTGACAGCCGCACCGTCCAGAGAGACCTCGCCAAACAGCTCCAGCATTTCTTGTTGCCCGTAAAAGAAACAGGTATTCCTTCCCAGCTGTTTTGCTTTGTACAAAGCTACGTCCGCCTTTTTCAACAGCGATTCAACGTTGTTGACATGATGGAGCGGATAACAGGCAATTCCAATGCTGATGGTGGTCTTGGATTGCACTCCTGGAAAAACCAGCTGTGAACTGGCCATTCGGATTTTTTCTGCGACCCGGTACGCATCCTGGAAAGTAACTTCCGGCAAAATGATCGCGAATTCATCTCCACCCAGACGCGCAAGCAAATCATAAGTCCGCAGGTTCTTCTTGATCATAGTGGTGATCTCTTTCAAAACGGTGTCCCCCAGCGGATGTCCGTATCGATCATTAATCTCTTTGAATTGATCCACATCGATCATTAAAAGCGCAAGGGGGCTTCCCTGCCGTTCCGCGCGCGAGAATTCTTCCCGCACGCGTTGCTCGAAATAGCGCCGCACGTAGCACTTCGTGAGTTCATCCATGATGGCAAGCTCATAGAGATGAGCATTTTCAATTGCCATCCCGGCAAGAGTCGCAAAAGATTCGAGCAGAGTCAGATCTTCTTTGGAGAAAATGTTACCAACCGAACGGTTGTCCACGTAGACGGTCCCGATGATATCGCCATTTTGTTTTGCAATCAGCGGCACACACATCAAACTACGAATCTTCAAATTCATTACGCTGTCCGTTTTTGAATAGGTGCCGTCTTTGATCACATCACGGCTGAAGATGGATTTTCCCTTATTGACAACATCACTGACGATGGTTTTACTGAATAAGATAGCGTCTTCCAAAGTGGATGTATCCACATTGGCTGTGGAGTTCGCGATGCTCATTTCACCGGTGATCGGATGGCGCAAAATGATCAACGCGCGTTCGGCTTGAATTTCTTTTGCCAGCACATCGATAATTTTGCGCAGCAATTGATCCAGGTCCGTGATCGTGACAAGCGACTGGCCGATTTCAAGAAGACTCTTGTAACGGTCGGCCTCGCGCTGCCTCGCAAGCTGATCCTTCATGATGGCAGTTTTGCTAATAACTCCTTTAAGCGATCTGCGTAATCTTTATGGCAAATGAGGACGTGGTCTCCCCTTTGTATAAGGACTAAATCCTTAATCCCCGCAGTTACCATTGTAAAAGATTCGGCATACAGGATGCAATTGCTGGTTTCAAGCCCCACGTGCCCCCCCCAAACAAGGTTTCCCTGTTCATCCGTCTTCAGAATACGAGGAAGGGAGTTCCAGGAACCGACATCGTCCCAGCGAAAAGATGCACGAACCATTACAACATGGTCCGCTTTCTGCATCACTCCAAAATCGATGCTGATGCGGGGAAGAGTTTCGTAACTTTGATTCGACTTCAGACCATTCCATAAATCAGGCAAATGCTGCTCGATAAGCTTTTGAATTCGAGACACACGCCATAGAAAAACGCCGCTATTCCAAAAGTAAGAACCCTGCCGCAAATATTCTTCGGCGCGAGCACGATCCGGTTTTTCGACAAAACGCTCTACCGGATAGACGTTCGGCGCAACTGATGTTTCTCCGCTTTTTAAATATCCATAGCCTGTTTCAGGACGATCGGGTAGGATGCCAAACGTCACAGGGCCACCATGGCTCTCGGCAGCATCACACGCGAGCCGGACATCAGACGCGAATAACTCTTGATCCGGGATTAAATGGTCCGCTGGAAGCAGAAGCATCAAAGCATCAGACGGAAGTTGCAGGGATGCAAAACCGATAGCGGCGGCCGTATCCCGTCCTGCCGGCTCCAGCAATATTTGATTGGCGGACAATTCCGGAAGTTGCTCTCTCGAAACATTTTCGTGCTGCTCTCCGACCACCAGGAGAATACGTTCCGCTGGAACAAAAGAGCAGGCCCGATCAAAAGTTTGCTGTAAGAGAGAGCGTTCGGAGAAAAATTTCAGGAATGGCTTTGGATTTTCAGGAGTGCTTAAAGGCCAGAAACGTTCCCCTTTTCCACCCGCAAGGATGACGACATGAAGATTGTCAGTGGACATCAATCCTGGCGAACATTTTCTTTAACAAAATTGACGATTTCATCCAGGGAGCTGCCGGGCAAAAAAATTCCCTTTATTCCAATCTTCTTCAACTCTCCAATGTCTTGATCGGGAACAATTCCCCCCATAAAGACCAATACGTCGTCCATCTTGTTTTTCAGGACAAGTTCCATGATTCGCGGCATCACATAATTATGAGCTCCGGAAAGAATACTCACACCGATAGCATCGACATCTTCCTGAAGGGCAGCCGCCACAATTTGTTCGGGCGTCTGGCGCAAACCTGTATAAATAGCCTCCATGCCGGCATCCCGCAGCGCTCGCACAATCACCTTTGCGCCACGATCATGGCCGTCCAGTCCCGGCTTCGCCACCAACACTCTAATCTTTTTCGTCATACGTTCAAACTCTTGCTCCTGCTCGTGCTCCTACTCTTGCTCGCGTTTCATCGACCTATCGAGTACGAGCATGAGTAAGTATCAAACAACTTCGGGTTCGATATATTCGCCGAACACATCCCGCATGGCATCACAAATCTCACCAAGCGTTGCGTATACTTTTACGGCGTCATAGATCGGGTACATCATATTTTCGCTTCCACGCGCACCTTCACGGACCCGATCCAAAGCGCGCGCCACCGCTTCCTGGTCTCGTGACTTTTTCAGAGTCTGCACCCGTTCAATCTGTTCCGTCTCAATACTCTCATCGATGTAGAGAGTCTTTAGCTCACTGGGCTCTTCTTCCGTGTAATACTGGTTTACGCCAACGATAATTTTCTCATTTCTTTCACACGAACGCGAAAATTCATACGATGCGTCCGAGATTTCCTTTTGCGGATAACCGCGCTCGATTGCCGCGACCATCCCGCCCATGGAGTCGAGCTTATCAAAGTAGGCGTACGTCGCTTCTTCCATCTCTTTGGTCAAACGCTCCACAAAATAAGATCCCGCAAGAGGATCTACTGTATTCGTAACACCGCTCTCGTGCGCAATAATTTGCTGTGTCCGGAGCGCGATGGTAACGGCTTCTTCCGTGGGAAGCGCAAGGGTCTCATCCAGAGAATTGGTGTGCAGCGATTGCGTTCCACCGAGAACCGCTGCCAACGCCTGAATCGCAACGCGAACAACGTTGTTGTACGGTTGCTGGGCTGTCAGGGAACAGCCGGCAGTCTGCGTGTGGAAACGAAGCAACCAGGAGCGTGGATCTTTCGCCTGGAAACGTTCCTTCATCACGCGCGCCCAGATTCTCCTTGCGGCGCGGTACTTTGCTACTTCTTCAAATAAGTCATTGTGTGCATTAAAGAAGAACGAGAGGCGCGGAGCAAATTCATCGATCTCAAGGCCTGCTTCGAGCGCCCACTGCACATATTCAATGCCATCATAAAGAGTAAACGCAAGTTCCTGAACGGCAGTGGATCCGGCTTCGCGGATGTGATATCCGCTGATGCTAATGCTGTTCCATCGGGGCATTTCCTTAGCGCAATATCGAAAAGTATCGACAATCAACCGCATGGAAGGGCGAGGAGGATAGATATAAGTTTTTTGCGCGAGATATTCTTTGAGAATGTCATTTTGAATCGTTCCGGATAAAGACTGCGCATTGCATCCTTGTTTTTCCGCGGCGGCTCGATACATCGAGAGCAGAATGGTGGCCGGCGCATTGGTGGTCATGCTGGTGGTCACATGATCGAGCGGAATTTCGCTGAACAGCGTCTCCATATCCTGAACGGAGTCAATCGTGACGCCGCATTTGCCCACTTCGCCGCGTGAATTGGGGTGATCCGAATCATGACCCATGAGAGTGGGAAGATGAAACGCGATGCTCAACCCGGTTCCGCCGGTAGCCACGAGGTAACGCAAACGTTCGTTCGTTTGCGCAGCGGTTCCGAATCCTGTGAACTGTCTCATCGTCCAGAGTTTGGAACGATACATGCTCGGATGAATTCCGCGCGTGTAAGGATACTGGCCCGGCCAGCCGATTTCTTTATTGAAATCGATGTCCTGAATGTCTGCAGGCGTATAAATATTCTTGATCGGCATTCCGGATACGGTTGTAAACGGAATCTTTCTTTCCGGCAGTTTTTTTAAGGAAGGATCGCGCGTCTCCTCTTCCCAACGCTTCTGTTCTTCCACAATTTCATCTGTGCCATTCATCACTGCCGTATCCTTCTGGTCCTTCATATGCACCTCACTCATTACTCAGCACTTTGCACTCAGCACTATTTGAGGAGCTCCCGTGCGATCACGATTCTCTGAATTTCAGATGTTCCTTCGTACAACGTGGTTACCCTCGCATCCCGATAATATCTTTCCACGGGGTACTCTTGTGAATATCCATAGCCACCATGAATCTGGATCGCGCTGTAAGTCACTCGATTCACCATCTCCGAAGCAAAGACCTTCGCCATCGCAGCCGCCTTCGTAAAGTTTTTCTGCTTCTGCCTCAAATCCGCTGCATAATGCGTGAGCAGCCGTGCAGCTTCCAGCTGAGTTGCCATATCAGCAAGCATAAACTGAATCGCCTGAAAATCGGCCAGGTGTTGATCGAACGCCATTCGTTCCTTCGAATACTGTAGAGACACTTCGTAAGCGGCCTGCGCGATGCCGCACGATTGCGAAGCAACGCCGATGCGTCCACCATCCAGCGATGTCATTGCGATTTTGAAACCAACTCCTTCGTCACCTAATCGATTTTCAACCGGCACCATGCAATCCTCGAAAATGATCTGATTCGTGACAGAGCCCTTCAATCCCATTTTAGGCTCATTTCGACCCATCTTCACGCCAGACCACTTTGTTTCAACGATAAAAGAGCTGATGCCGCGTGAGCCGGCGCCCGGATCGGTATTGGCCTGCACAATCAGAATTCCGGCTTCCTGGCCGTTGGTGACCCAGTTCTTGGTCCCATTCAAAACATAGAAATCGCCTTTCCGGATCGCAGTCGTTTTTTGCGCAGTCGCATCGGAACCTGCATTCGGTTCGGTCAAAGCGAATCCTCCGAGAATTTCACCTTTCGCGCAGGGGACCAGATATTTTTGTTTTTGTGCTTCGTTGCCGAAGGCATAAATCGGAAAACAACAAACCGAGTTGTTGACGCTCATTGTGATCGCGACGCTCGCCGAAACTCGGGACAGTTCTTCGATTGCGAAACTGTAGGATATTTGATCGGCACCAGCGCCACCGTATTCCTCGGGCATCGCAAGTCCCATTAGACCAAGCTCACCCATTTTTTGGACGAGATCGCGCGGGAAAACTCCTTCGTAATCGATGGATGGGAGACGCGGGCGTATCTCCGCTTCCGCAAAATCGCGAACCATGTCGCGAATCATGAGCTGTTCTTCGGTGTATTCGAACTTCATTCGGTCAGGTAGGCTC
>JBKKAT010000450.1:0-6187 GCA_046714535.1 Acidobacteriota bacterium
GCTCGAGAAAGCCTAAGAAATTCGCAACGAACAAAACACTTACGAGAATCAAGAACCACGTTTCGATCCACTGAGA
The DNA here is from genome assembly GCA_046714535.1 of Acidobacteriota bacterium. Classification (GTDB taxonomy): domain Bacteria; phylum Acidobacteriota; class HRBIN11; order JAKEFK01; family JAKEFK01; genus JAKEFK01. The sequence goes on from JBKKAT010000450.1 coordinate 77, forward strand.
AGTCATCCTCGATTTCAGGATCTCCTCCGCCGCATCGGATTTTAGTTTTACCACCGTGATGAATTTGATTCGAGTTATGATAGGAGTACCGGAATGAAACGATTGATTGTAGTGTTCGTTTACGCATTGCTGTTTTCTACAACTCTGTTTGCGAAAGACTTTCGGCCTCCCGCTCCCCTGAAGGTTTATTGCGTGGCACAAGAATCGGAAGAGGGTTTTCGCAAGCCCGGTGTAGAAGACAGCGCCCGTGATATTCAGGAGAGCCTCAAGAAAAAGAAGGATTGGTTCATTCCGGTTGCCTCAAGAGAGGAAGCAGAAATAGTTCTGGAAGTATTCGATCGTTTTGAAGAACCTTCGGGAAGAGTGAAGTCGGAGTGGCAGGAGTACTCCAAAACTTATAAAACCGAGGAGATGGATGACTATGTCGTGAAAGCGGAATTGATCATAGGGAACTACAGTCAGGAACTGGTGGGAAAAAGCCAGGAGGAGTGGGCATACGGGCTCTGGAGAATGGCTGCGGGTAATTTAGTAAGCCAACTGGAGAAATTCATTGAAACCAACTATGAAAAAATCCGTTCCGGAAATTTGCAGACAACTCCGCCGAAAAGCAAGTCTGTTGCGGCTGACACCGAAACCTTAACAAATCAAGCTGTAATCGAAATGATCAAAGCGGGGCTGAGTGAATCGTTAATCCTGAAGAAAATTCAGGCCTCCGAATGCGACTTTGACACGAGTAGTGAAGAACTAATCCGGATGAAAAAGGAAGGAGCAACGGAGGATATTTTGACTGCGCTGATCGAATGCGAAGAATAAACCCTGCGCCTTTGCGTTAAATTGTTGTCCGGTTCTGGGAAAGAGAATTCCAGATGCGGACAGGCCCGAGCTTCCTATCGTCCATCCCGATCCGGCATATGATTTGCTTTGTGCATTCTCATGATGAATATTTTTTTACAGGACTTGAAGTACGGATTTCGTAATCTTAAGAACAAACCCGGATTCACTTTCATCGCCCTGCTGGTGCTCGCACTAGGCATTGGCGCCAATACCGCGCTGTTCAGCGTACTTTACGCGATATTATGGAAACCATTTCCCTACGCTGACGCGGAACGACTGGTGACTGTTTGGGAAACAAATCGCAGCACCGGTTCCATGCAAAATGTCGCGAATCCGGCAAATTTCTACGATTGGAAAGAACAGAACAGCGTCTTCACCGATATCGCTGGTTATGTAAACTCGGCTGCAAATCTCAATAGCGAGAACCGTCCCGAGGAAATTTCAATTCAATATGTAACCTCCAATTTTTTCCAGGTCCTGGGAACTCATCCCATTTTAGGGAGAACTTTCTTTCCTACAGATGATGCAAGACAGGACAGAATTGTGGTGCTCACGCATGGACTCTGGCTGCGAAGATTTGCAGGTGACAAAAAAGTAATTGGCAAAAAGATTTTCCTGAATGGACGACCTTGTACCGTTCTTGGAGTGATGCCTGAAGGATTTCAATGGTTTGTGAAACCGCAAGGATTTATGACCAGCAAACCCCCTCAACTATGGGTTTTGCACACGATTCCTCCGGAGCAGCGAATCCGTCGTGGCCGTTTTCTATCGCTTGTGGCTCGTTTGAAACCGGGCGTCAGTGTAGCGGCAGCGAAAGCAAATATGGATCTGGTTGCCAAACAATTAGAGTCCCGTTATTACGAATTCAACGCCGGCTGGGGAGCAAATGTGATTGCCCTTCGCGAACAGCTCGCGGGAGACATTCGTAAACCCCTCTGGATACTTGCTGGAGCGGTGGCTTTTGTGTTGTTAATTTCATGTTCCAATGTTGCGAATTTGCTTCTGTCGCGGGCGGTCGCGCGACGGCGCGAAATCGCCGTGCGGGCGGCACTCGGAGCCGGCAGGAGACGCATCATCCGGCAATTGCTGACAGAAAGCGTGCTCCTGTCCGTGATCGGTGGCCTGCTGGGAATCGTTCTGGCCATTTGGGGTGTCACTGCACTCACAGCGCTCGGCTATCGCGCCGGCATTGACTTTGGTAATGTCACAGTGAATTGGGTGATCCTTACATTTGCTTTAGTTCTTTCTGTCTTCACAGGTTTGGTTTTCGGAATTGCGCCGGCCTTAAGCGCTTCTCGATCGGATTTGAATGAACAGTTGAAAGAAGGCAGTAGAGGCTCCAGTGGTGAAGCTGGCAGGATCCGGAATTTGCTTGTTATTTCAGAACTTTCCGTAACGCTGGTATTGCTGATTGGGGCCGCGCTTTTGATTCAAAGCTTCTGGCGCCTTTCTTCGATCGATCCGGGATTTAATCCAAAACAAACTTTGTCTTTTCGTGTGCAGCTACCCCGGGTGAAATATCCTGAAGACGCTCAGATGATCACATGGTTTCATAACCTCCTGGAACGGATTCGAAGCACGCCGGGTGTTCAATCAGTAGGAATGGTAAACTTTCTGCCATTTGCCGGAATGCCCGCAGGTACGAGTTTCCATATCAGCGGAAAACCAACACCGTTGCCGGATCAAGAACCATCCACACAGGTATTTGTTGTCGATGACGGATATTTCAAAACATTACAAATCCCGTTGAAACGGGGACGGATATTTACTCCCGGTGAGATTGTTCAAAGAAAACGCGTTGTAATCATCAACGAAGCTCTCGCGCAAAAATATTTTCCGGGCGAGGATCCAATTGGAAAACGGATCACAGTTTTTATGCGCGATGAAAATGAACCGAGTGAAATCATCGGTATCGTGGGAAATGTGAAACATAACAGCATCCAGGAGGAAGCAAAAACTTCCGTTTACTGGCCTCCCTCGGAGCTCGCTTATTCATTCATGAGTATTCTCGTTCGTACAGAACAGGAACCAATGTCCTATGCGCCTACAGCGACATCGATCGTGCAAAACATGGATCGCGAATTGCCACTCGCTGACATGCGGCCCCTGACAGATTGGGTTGGTGATTCAACTGCAAGAGCGAGATTTAGCATGATGCTTCTGGTTTCCCTCGCGGTGGTTGCATTGATACTTGCGCTTGCCGGGATTTACGGCGTTCTCTCACATACGGTTCTCCAACGCATGCAGGAAATGGGAATCAGGATGGCCCTTGGCGCAAGTGCCGGTGATGTATTCAAGCTTGTGCTGAAACAAAGCTCCCGGTTGATTCTCGCTGGAATTCTCATCGGTCTCGCGATCAGTTTCTCTCTCACACGACTGATGCGAAGCATGCTTTACGAAACAAACACCTCGGACCCCGCGGTGTTTGCCATCGTAATTGTATTCGTTGCTGTGGTCGCGATTCTGGCGTGCTGCATTCCATCGCGCCGCGCCTCAAAGGTCAATCCGATCGTCGCCCTAAGATACGAATAACGACGCGACAGACGCGAAGACACGCGACGCGACTGACGCTATTCGCGTCCGTGGATGCGCATGCTGATCAAATCATCCACATCGGGACGGCTTTTTCTGCTTTCCTGGACGCGGCGAATAAACGAAGGGTTCACATTGTGAATCTTCATTTCAACAAGTTTGTTCGGAGAAAGATTTTCGTAACCAAGCCTTTTCAGTTCGCTCACAAATTCCGGCGTAACTCCGTGAATCTGAAACTCCACAATCTTATCTGCGGTGAGCAACTCGTATCCAAGATTTCGAAATTCCTGGACTCTTTCCGGCGACACATCATGAATCCTGAACTCCACAAGCTTATCTGCTGATAGTTCCCTGTAACCTGCTTCATTCATCTCCCGGACAAAGTCAGGGCTCACATTATGTATTCTCATTTCCACGAGTTTTTCAGAATGTATGTCCTTGTATCCCAGCGAAGCCATTGCCCGCGCATATTCTGCCGATGCGCCATGAATCTTCATTTCGATCACCCGTTCCAGGTTGAGTTCGCGATAACCCACAGTTTGCAGATCGCGGACAAATTTCGTGCTTACATCGAGCATTGCCATTTCGTACTGCTTTCGTGAATTCAGATTGGTGTAGCCAAATTCTGACATTTTGGAGGCAAAAGTCTTGTCCGGTTGAAATTCGAACTGACCGCGGCCTTTGCCGTTTTTGAAACTTCCCGTGCAATGAAACGCTCCTGCTTCACGCACCAGCTGGAAAGTAACGGAACGGGAATCGGACAAAATGATTTCCATGGTCAGACCCCGTAACGATTCAATTGCGACCCGGAAGCCATTGTTATTCCCTTTACGATAGAAGTGCATCTGCAACGTTTTGTTTTTTTCGTCGTACTCCGCTTCCCACATTCCCCCATAATTGTCATCGGCGAAAACAGCAAAAACGCTTAGAGTTACGAACGCCATACCCAGAAAAGCAAAAATCCATTTTTTCATAATGTTCTCCAATAAAGACTAGACTTGCTGTTCACAAAAATGGTTGCTGCTGTACAATGAGAACTTTTGGAGGCAATCATCATGCGTAAACAATCGACCATCCTTGTTCTCGGTTTCCTTTGTGTGTATTCCGTTCTTTCGGCTTAAACGGTGGAACACGGCAAGAAGTATGACCGTTTGATTATCCGGAATGCAACGATCATCGAAGGAAATGGAACTCCAGCCTGGGGGCCGGCCGATATCGTAATTGAAAAAAACAAGATTGCGGAAATCGTTCCTCTGGATCCGGTCGCGGTGAAGGAAGGAGAAGGGAAGCGAACAGAAGGGAACATAGAAATTGATGCAACCGGCAAATATGTGATGCCTGGCCTGATCAATATGCATGGCCATGCGCATACGGAACGTGGCGGCAAACCAATGCCGGTCGATTACGTATTGAAGTTGTGGCTGGCCAGTGGGATCACGACGACCCGTGACGTTGGTAGCGAAACGAAGGACACAATTGCTCTTCGCGAAAAAAGTTTGCGCGGCGAAATTATGGCGCCCCGGATCTATGTTTACGCCTTTTTCGGGAGGCCACCCTATCCCGAGAATCCAGGCGAAGCGCGTACGAGAATTCGTGAGTTGAAAAAAATGGGAGCGGATGGGATCAAAATTACAGGAACAGACCGGGACATCATGGAAGCGCTCGAGGATGAAGCAAAAAAAACTGGACTCCGGATAGCACATCACGTTGGAGTGGAAGAAACCAACGTGCTGGACGATATCGAATTAGGTACAACAACGATTGAACACTGGTACGGCATTCCGGATGCGGCCATTTTAAGCGGACGCCAGAATTTCCCTTCCACTTATAACTACAATAATGAAGTCGATCGATTCCGGTATGCCGGCAGATTGTGGCGCGAAGCAGATTGGGACAAGCTGATGCAAGTGCTTGACCAGATGATTGCTGCTAAAGTCGCCTGGGATCCAACGCTCGTGATTTACGAAGCGAGCCGCGATCTGCAACGCGCTCAAACACAACCCTGGTTTCAAGATTATCTGCATCCGGTTCTCGCTGATTACTTTAAGCCGGATCCCGCTCATCATGGTTCTTACTTTCTCCAATGGAGTTCCACGGATGAGGCTTTCTGGAAGGAAAATTACAAGATCTGGATGGCGGCCTTACGGCAGTTTGGACAGCGGGGTGGCGTCATCACTACAGGGGAGGACGCCGGGTACATTTATCAGGTGTACGGCTTTGGTTTGATTCGTGAAATGGAGCTTCACCAGGAAGCCGGTTTCCATCCTTTAAAAGTGATCCAGCATGCAACTGCCAATGGAGCAAAAGTTCTTGGGGAGGATAAGAAGATTGGGAAAGTGCGCGCCGGTCATCTTGCGGATCTCATTATTGTGAACGGAAATCCGCTGGAAAATCTCAAGGTGCTTTACCCGACCGGACTCGATGAAGTGCGTGATGGAAAGGTTGTGCGTACCGGCGGAGTGGAGTGGACCATCAAGGACGGCATTACGTATCACGCGCCCACGATACTCGCCGAAGTGAAAAAGATGGTGCAGGAAGCCAGGAAGAAAAAAAGTGCAGATGAATGAGTGCTGAGTGAAGCCTCGCCCAACCCGATACTCAGCACTCAGCACTTTGGACTCAGCACTTATTTCACCAGGGTAGGCGGAGTGCTTTGCTGAGAAATTCGAGGAGTGGGAGCATCTTCTTGTAACTACCGGCCAGATCCGTGATAAAGGTTGGACTACAAACCTGTTTTTCCGTAAA
>JBKKAT010000451.1:0-8878 GCA_046714535.1 Acidobacteriota bacterium
CCTCCGGCCTGCATAGGGGACCGCGGGCATCTTGCCTGCCTTAAAAGGAGGTCAAAAATGGCTTACGGTGCGATCAAAGAATTCTTACAGAAGGAATTAGCGAATCTAAAAGAGACCGGCCTCTTTAAGGAAGAAAAAGTTATCCATTCCCCGCAGGGTGCGAACGTCAAAACAGATTCTGGTGAAAACATTAATTTCTGCGCTAACAACTATCTTGGTCTGGCCAATCATCCGGAAATCATTGCCACGGTAAAAGAGGGCCTCGATCTGCGCGGATTTGGCATGGCCTCCGTGCGCTTTATTTGCGGGACGCAGGATATACACAAAGAATTGGAGAAAAAAATCTCCCATTTTCTGGGGACCGAAGATACGATTCTTTACAGTTCCTGCTTTGACGCGAATGGAGGTTTGTTTGAAACTTTGCTCGGACCTGAGGACGTGATCATCAGTGACGCCTTGAATCACGCGAGCATAATCGATGGAGTCAGGCTTTGTAAGGCACAACGCAAAGTCTATCAACACGCGGATATGAAAGATCTGGACGGAAAGCTAAAGGACAGCACCGGAACACGATATCGCATGATCGCCACAGACGGCGCCTTCAGCATGCACGGTGATCTTGCCCCCCTCAAAGAGATTTGTGAGCTTGCTGAGCGACATGATGCCCTGGTCATGGTGGATGATTCCCATGCGACCGGTTTCTTTGGTCCGACCGGTAGAGGAACACCAGAACACTTTGGAGTGCAGGACCGAATCGATATCATCACAAGCACGATGGGAAAAGCGATGGGGGGCGCGTCAGGCGGTTTTACTTCAGGCAGGGCAGAAATGGTGGCGATGCTGCGGCAACGATCTCGGCCCTACCTGTTTTCTAACAGCGTTGCGCCTCCGGTCGTTTATGGAACGATGAAAGCATTTGATCTCATCGAGCAACATCCCGAGCTGGTGAGCACTCTCGCTGAAAACACAAAATATTTCCGTGAGGAAATGACGCGCCGCGGATTCCAAATCAAGCCGGGAATTCACCCGATTGTCCCCATCATGCTGGGCGATGAAAAACGCACGGTAGAGATGGCACAGCAAATGAAGAAACGCGGCATCTTCGTCGTTGGTTTCAGCTATCCGGTGGTTCCCAAAGGAGAAGCCCGGATTCGTGTGCAAATCTCAGCGATTCACACTCAGAGTCAACTGGACAAAGCTATCGATACTTTTGAAGAAGTTGGAAAAGCGCTGCAGTTGATCTAAGGGGTGCACGAAGTCGCGCCCCCGGCGATTATTTCTTAAACCAATTGGCGTTAACGTCTATGTAGGATTGCCACTTGTCCGGCACATCCTCGTTCGGGAAAATGGCCTGAACCGGGCAGGCAGGAACACAAGCCCCGCAATCGATACATTCGTCGGGATGGATGTAAAGCTGGGTTTCAGCTTCAAAATTCGCTTCATCTTTGCGCGGATGAATGCAGTCGACGGGACAAACATCAACACAAGCAGTATCTTTGGTACCAATGCAAGGCTCGGCAATCGTGTATGCCATACTCTTTCCTCCGAATAATCAGGTTAAAAAGAAGGTTAATCATAACTAAAATTCAAGTAGCCGTCAACGATCCCTCGAGCACCAATCTACGGCGATTTTATGCTGCTTTCCCTTTTTGCTTTTCGCGAAAAGGCGCGGCCTTTTCCGGTTTTCCCTACTTTGTATAAAGATCGATCAAACGTTGAATAACGAGTCTTTCATGAATTGTTCCCTTGTCTTTTACAGACAGAACTGCAAATGCATCTGTCAAAGACGCGTTCCGCCTGGCGAAAACCCGCGTTATTTTCAGCCTAAGAAACGGCGGAGGACACTGACCAGTCTATCGTACTCGACCGGTTTTTGAAGATGCTCATCGAACTGGTATTCGCGGAGCACGGAGCTTTTGTACTTTGCAGCGCCCGTAAAGGCAGTCATGATGATGGCTTTAATTTTGGCTGTAGTTGGATCCCGCTTGAGCATCGAACACATCTCGCGTCCGTCCAGTTTCGGCATCAGCGCATCCGATAGGATCAGCTCCGGCTTGTAATCCTTCGCCAGTTGCAATCCCTCCTCACCGTTCCGCCCAACGATGACGGAATATCCGAGACCGCGAATCAATCGCGACGCCACCTTTAACACGCCTGGTTCGTCATCAACGACAAGAACCAGGGGATGTTTCATTTGATCGGCCGGTTCGTTCTGCGAAACCTGACCACCCTCTTCTACGAAACGTTTCTTGCGAGCCCAGAAAGATTCCGGAGCCCCGCCCCATACGCTATGCCGGTAATCCAGAGTTGCCCTGCAAAAACATTTTTCGCAGGAGGGACAAACCACAGTTGAATCGGGAGTAATGCACAAACACCAGGAAGCATCGTTTGCATTGAACTTTGCCTCACAATTGAAGCAGGAAATCATGTAATTTGGTCTCTCCTCTCTCCTTGCAGGCTTTCCGATGATTGGTTTTTCCAGCGTCTCCGCGAGCATCGGCTGTGTTTTTTCAGTCAAAGCGGCGGCGGGTGCTGCTTTCATCTGTTGTTTTCGCAGAAATTCCGTCAAAAGATTCTTGGGAAGCGCCGGACTAAAAAGGTTTCCCTGATAACCATCACAACCGAGTGTTTCCAGGTAGGAGCGCTCACCCTGTGTTTCAACGGATTTTGCTATTACCCGAATTTTTAAGCTGTGCGCAAGGGAAAGCGTGGAGATCACAACAGCCGATTGAGGTGATTCTTGAGTGATTCCTCGAATATGTCCGGGGAAGAGCTTAATTGCCTGCACCGGATACCGGTTCAAATTCATCAGCAAACCACCGATGCTGCCGAAATCATCAATGGTCAAACTAACGCCCAGCTCCGAATACTCTCTTAATTTATTTGCTGATTTTTCCGGGTCTTTCAGAAGCACTTTTTCTGCAATTTCCAACTCCAGCAAATCCGGGCGTATTCCTGATTCGCGCAGCACATGCGAAATCTTATCGACGCCCCCTTCCCAAAAGAAATTCTGAGAAAGATTCACCGAAACTCTGAGTGAACCTAGTCCTTCTCTCTCCCATACGTTTCGCTGGAGACACGCCGTTCGTATCATCCATTCATCGAGCTGCGAAGCAATTCCGATCTGTTCAGACAGACCCAGAAAATTTCCAGGATACACCGTGAGCCCCTGAGGTTTCCTCCATCGAATCAGGGCTTCAACCGCTTCTGCTTCATTGGAAGTAAACCGGACAACCGGCTGATAATGCAGCGCAAATTCCTGTTTTGTAGTGGCATCCTTCAATTCTTTCCGGGATACTAAAAAACTGCGGACCTTGTCGTTCATCTCTTTTGAATAAAAACGGATGGAATTGCCCGGCGTCTTGCGAGACACCTCCAGCGCGATCTCTGCATGATTCATCAATACTTCAGGGTCCGACCCATCCACGGGAAAAAGACTGATGCCGATGCTTCCGGAGAGACTGACCAATTTTCCGTCCACTTCCAACGGCCGGCTTAAGGCCATCAGCATTTTTTCTGCCACAGTTGCGGTATCTTCAATGCTTCGAAGTCCCCCAAGGGACCATAGGATTCTGCTGGCTCCAGCGCGAACAGCCACGTCCCCTTCCCTTAAGTTTTTCATGATCAGATCCAATGCCTGTTTGATGATGCTGTCTGCATTATCAAAACCATGCGTCTTTGTCATTTCATCGAGACGCCCAATTTCCAGAAACATCACGGCTGTTAGATCAGAACTCCGTCTGGCATGAGCGAGCATGGGGGACATCATCAGCGGAAACAATTTTGAATTCGGCAAAAGCGTCAACTCATCCCAGAGTGCGTGTTCGCGCAGTCTTGTTTCGGTTTGTTCCTTTATCTGGCGAATCTGAGCTTGAGCTTCTTCCCTCACCTTTTCGATTTCATTGTTTGCTACCTGCTTTGCGGCGGCTTTAAGGTGAGCTTGCAGATTTTCGAATTCGGCATCGGTATGGCTGGTGCCTGGCGGCTTCTGTGGTGGGGCTGCAGATTGATAAGCCAAACCAAGGAGCGTAGCAACGTTCTCGAGCCACCGGGAAAGACCGTCGTCCAAACCAACAATAGGATCGGAATGCCCAACAATGAGTGAGCCACCACCGTTCGGAAAATAGTAAAGGAAGGTTGCATCCGGAGAAATGGAATCGGCTGTTTCGATTTCTTTGAAAGCCTGACACGAAGAGGACTCGAAATTAATTCGAACAAACGGAAAGGAGGCGGGAAATTCGTCGACGATTTCCTGAAAAATATCTGAGACAGATTTTTTCGATCGAATCTTATCTATTACAAACTGCATTCCCTCGGCCTGCTGGGATGCAGACATTTTCATGAATTTTCTCGATCCTTTTTTCGCCATTTCCTCCTACCACACCATCCGGTAAAGCATCCAGTAAACGGCAACTCCTGTGAGGGAAACATAAAGCCATATAGGAAAGCTCCAACGTGCAATTTTCCTATGCTTATCGAACTGTCCTTTCCATGCCCGATAAAGAGTGACAATCGCAAGGGGAGGCACCGCGACTGCGAGAATCGTATGGCTAATCAAAATCAAAAAGTAAATAGTCCTCGCCGTGCCGGTGCCGGGAAAATGCTTCGAACCGGCAAGCGCATGATAAGTCAAATACGACGCAAGAAAGAGGACGGATGAAACAAACGCGATCACCATACAGACGCGGTGCTGTTGCACCTTCTTCGCGCGAATAAAACGGTAACCGATCATTAAAAAGAGCGCGCTGGTAGAATTCAACAACGCATTTACGGTAGGTAGGTCACCGGTAGTGAGCATTTATGAAATGCAATTCCTCCCGCCCAAATTTCCCATTTCAAGAATTATGGCATGGGCCTTCCCTCCTTATGAAGGGAGGGAAGTCAACGCCGTCCCCTGCTGTTACTGTTTTGCCAGCATCATCAGGATCAGCAGGCACGGCAAATATACAACCGAAGTCAAAAGCAATCTTCGCGCAGACAATGCATTTTTCGCTCGCGCCAGCCTGATGCCCATATACAAAAACACGATGCCAAGAACAAAAGCACCAAGAAAATAAATCTGCCCAAAAACACCCAGGGTAGCAGGTAATAGTGTAATACAAAGCAAAGCGAGAGTTTCCAGAATTATTTGGCGACTCGTCTGGCTTCCTTCTTTGTCAAGAACGGGCAGCATAGGAAATCCACCTCGTTCATAGTCCTCACGATAAAGCCAGGCAATGGAAAGGAAATGAGGTAATTGCCAGAGAAATAGGATTGCAAAAAGCCACCATGCTTCAAAATCCAGAGAGTTCCTCACGGCTGTCCAACCCATCATGGGAGGGATGGCGCCCGGAATCGCGCCAACCACTGTGCAGAGCGAGGTTCGTTTTTTCAGCGGAGTATACGCAAAAAGATAGAGCGCAGCGGTGATGATCGAAAGAAGGCTTGTAAGCGCGTTCACCAGAAACAACAAATGAAGTGCGCCGGCCAAGCAGAGAGCCGAGCCAAAGAATGTGGCTTGCAGCACAGATAACCGGCCCGAAGGAATGGGACGACCCTCGGTGCGTCGCATCCTTGAATCCGGTTCCCATTCGAATGCCATATTCAAGGAGCTGGCCCCCGCGGCAATGCAGGCGGTCCCGGCAAGAGTATGAATCAGAAGCCAAACCGGAATTGCATCTGGTGCGCCAAGATAAAAACCGACCAGAGTCGTGCAAACAACCAGCAGAGTGATCCGGGGCTTGGTGAGACTCAAGAATTCGGGAAACGCCGCCCTGCGTGCCGCAATCAGCATCGCTTTCATACCGATCTAACCGCCGGTTCCCAGACCGCGCTCTTTTCCTTTTTCGGTGATTGAAAAGTCCTGTAGGACCTGAGAGCCAGAAGAAGGCTGGTAGCAAGAAGTAAAGTGCCGACAATCACATGAGAGGTCGCAAAAAGAACCGCGGTTCTCGTCCAAACGGTGAAAGCCCCCAGGATGACCTGGATCGTCACCAGTAACATCAGAATCAAGGAGAGCCGCAATAGCGGAAGCTCTTTTTTGTACGAACGTATTACAACTAATAAGTTCCAACTAATAATAGTCAGGACGAACAGCGCACCCACTCGATGCGCAAAGTGAATCGCGATTTCCGGTGTGGCAAAAGGGGGAATCACTCTACCCAGGGCCAGCGGAAAATCAGGAATGGCGAGCGCTGCTTCACTATGCCTCATCCAGGAACCCAGAATCAACTGGAGGTAGAGGAAAGCTGTGGCAAGGATAAATCGCGCGGTTGGATTCGCGGAGACGTTGTTTTCTGCGACGGCAGGACCGTCTTTCCACCAACGCGAAGTAAAAACGGTCAAGCAAACAATCATGCAGAAAAAAGTTTGAGCGAGTGTTGCGTGCACCGTAGAAACCCAGGTAGGCAAGAAATAAAGGACCGTGATCCCACCGAGTATTGCTTGCACAATAACTGAAAGCAAAGCAACGGTACCGAAAATACGAACCCATTTGCGCGGCTCTTTCCACCACAGCCACCCGGTTAGAACCACTGTCAGTATTCCCACAAAGCCGGCAATCATTCTGTGGCCGTGTTCGTAGAAAACACCTCCGATCATGGGCGGAAACCACATTCCGTAAGACTTAGGCCAATCCGGCACGGCAAGACCGTAATCCTGACTTGTCACGAGGCTCCCGGCGACAATCAATAGCAACGTCGCCAGCACCATAAACCGCAAAAAATAGTTTAGCCACATAAAATGAAATTAAACTTAACACAGAGGCACAGAGTCACAGAGTTAGAATTATTTTCCCTCTCTGTCTCTGTGTCTCTGTGTTAAATCAAAGCTCAACCGATTCGCCACGCATGGCTGCTTGAACTTGCAGCAGACGCGCCCGGCGGATCCAGTAAAAAGTTACACCACCGATACCGCACAGGACCACTCCCACTACGCCAAGCAATACAGCCACGCCTGCCTTCGCACCGGACGTCATGGACGAATTCGGATCCCCAAAGCAAACAGCGCAAGCTCCAGCATCTTGCATCAAAAGTGTAGCGAGAACCACAAGAAGCAGTACTCGTAAAACAATCATCCTCATAATTTAAACCCTATAAAAATTAAAAATTAAAAATAAAATACTAAAGACCGGCATTATGACATTTTTATTTTTAATTTTTAATTTTTTATCTTACAGGTAACTCTCGTTTTTTAATTTCCGCATAAACCACCGGAAATAGATTAGAAGCAAAATCGTCCCGATCAGCGAGCCCAATCCCATCAGCAAGTGCGACCAATCACCGCTTTGCCGGTAGCTGTTCACTCCCCACCATCCGAACCATATTGTCAGCAAGATGGAAACGATCATGAAGAAGACGTGAAAAGCTTTTAAAGACATCTTAAATCAATAATGGCTCGATGTTGCCACTGGAAGCAACATTAAATGAGCAAAGAAAATCAGACAGAGGATCAACACCCAGAGAATAATCGCTCTTTCGGAGATCAAATGCATGAAATAACAGGCCACAAGCGATCCCTTCACCGTCGCAACCAGCAACGCAAACGTGATGGCCCAGAACGGCGGTAGATGCAAATAAGAAAGTCCTACGGTCACGATCGTCAGGGCCGCTAAGGCAACGAAAACTCCAATATAAACTTTTACATGTTTTCGGATTTCTTCGGCGGTTTCTGCGCTCATGTCACCCTCCCTATAAAAGATAAAGAACTGGAAACAAGAAGATCCATACAAGATCCACAAAGTGCCAGTACAAACCTGCATACTCAATCCGGTTTGTGAATCGTTCCGGCTCAGATTTCCACACTTTAGCTCCCGGCCCCAAAAGATAGCTGTTCACCAGAATTCCACCAATCACGTGCAAACCGTGCAATCCTGTCAGAGTGAAATAGATAGCAAAGAAAGTGCTGGTGCTGGGATAGATATCATGGTGGAATTTGGCGCTGTACTCAAAATATTTCACCACCAGAAACACAAAGGACAAAAGAATGGTTGCGCCCAGATACATCCTGAATTTCTTGAATTGATCCATTTTCAAAGATGCCCAGGCCATTACCATGGTCACGGAAGAGCCGATCAGGACCATGGTATTGAGCGTTGCAAGCGGAACAGAAAGTCCTACGTCTCTTCCGTGCGGCCATACATCGGCTCCAACCCGTAGCAATACATAACTGGAAAACAATGCGCCGAAAAGCATCACTTCCGAAGCGAGGAAAAGCCAGATCCCGAATTTTCCGTTCGAGATCCCTGTAACAGGATTCGCCTTTACGCTATAGGGAATTTCCATTACGCCTCCTTTATGAATTGAGGTGAAAAGTCTTTATCTTTGCCGGGAACGCTGTACTCATAGGGATCCCGGTACACTTCAGGTGGAGTCGCGAAATTCCCATGCGGTGGCGGGGTGGGAGTGGCCCATTCCAGGGTGGTGGCATCCCATGGATTATCGGATGTTACTTTCCTCCCCTTCCAGATGCTCCAGAAGAAATTGAAGATGAAAGGGATCTGCGAAATCGCCAACAACCAGGCAGACCAGGAAATGAATTCCATTATTGGCTGCAATGCCTTGCCCCAGGGTACCATTGTGGGATCGTAAAATCGTCTGTTCAATCCGGACATCCCCTGAATCAACATCGGAAGAAAGATGCCATTCATGAATATCAACGAAAGCCAGAAATGAATCTTTCCCAGCGCGCTGTTCATCATCCGTCCGGTAATCTTTGGATACCAGTAGTAGATACCTGCAAAAAGGGCAAAGATCGTACCGGGCGCAACCACGTAATGGAAATGTCCAATTACGTACCAGGTATCATGCAGATGAATATCGGAAGTTGTAAGACCCAGCGGAAGGCCGGTCAACCCACCGATGGCAAACATGGGAAGAAACGCGATTGCAAAGAGCATGGG
>JBKKAT010000452.1:0-3547 GCA_046714535.1 Acidobacteriota bacterium
GGGCGGTACTGTCGAAAAAGGAAAAGTATTTGCTGGAAGGTTCACGATCGAATCAAAGCTGGGAGAGGGAGGAATGGGGGTGGTGTATAAAGCGACGGACAAAATTCTGAATACGCCGGTTGCATTGAAAATCCTCCGTTCATATGTCGTTAGCGATCAGAGAGCTGTGGATCGGCTCAAGAGCGAAGTCATTTTAGCGCGTAAAGTGGATCATCCCAATGTTTGTCGTGTCTACGACATTGGCGAGAGTGAAGGGACTCATTATGTGTCGATGGAATACATTTCGGGAAGAACCCTTGGTCAAATTATGAAGGAACGAAAGACTCTTCCACAGGAAACGAGCCTTGCCATCATCAAACAGGTATTGTTAGCACTCCGGGAAGCTCATCGTGCGGGGGTCATTCATCGTGATTTGAAGCCGCACAATATCATGATCGATTCCAATCATTCAGTATTCATAACCGATTTCGGTATTTCCATTTCCATGGATGCTTCGAGTTTAGGTAAATCCGATGCAGTTTTGGGCACTCCTTATTACATGCCGCCCGAAGGATTTGAAGGCAGGTTCGATCAAAGAACGGATCTGTATGCAATCGGTGTGATTCTTTATGAGATGTCTACAGGAACACTTCCCTTTACAGGAAATAGTCCAGCTGCACTTTTGGTCGCGCATTTCAAAGGGGATCCCAAAAAGCCCACAGATGTCGTTCAGGGATTTTCGAAGGAACTGGAAAAGATCATTTTAAAAACTCTGGCGAAGAGTCCTGACGATCGATACCAAACAGCGAGGGAACTCCTTCATGCATTGGAACCTTTATGTGGGCCGAGTACAACAGCGTTCGAATATAAACAGGAGAGCATGGTTCAACGCTTTTTGCTGGAGAAGAAATATGCGAAGGCCGTACGTCTTGCCCGATCACTGGTCAAACAAAAGCCGGAAAATGCGGCATGGCTGGGACTTTTAAGGACGGCTCGGGAAAAACAATTCCAGCATCGGATTTCTAGGGTCAGAAGATTGATTCGTCGGGGCGATGTACTTCTGGCTGCGCCTTTGCTAATGAAGCTAAAGAGTTCGCGGCTTTCAGAAAAGGACCTAGCACGGATTGACCGGCTTGAGAATCTGCTGAATGAAAAAGGTAAACCAGTTTTAGCATCAAAACCGGTTGCGCATGAGCCCGCTAAAGTAAAGAAAGCTGGTCCGCCACCGATCGAAGAGACGAAACAAAAACTGGTGCCAAACGATACTTTGGTCTCCGCGGCAATACCTCAGACCGAATTGAGACCGGAGGCAAAATCGAAGCGATGGTTGTGGATTGTACCGGTTTTGATGTTGTTGGGCGGAGCCACCGCGGTCTGGTATTTTCTTCCAACGTCCCCTGTGCCGAAGGGGAGCATTCAGATCAATGCCTTACCCTGGGCAAAAGTATCTATTGCTCCGGCCGGCACCGAAAAATCATTTCAGGAATGCTTCACACCCTGCTTCCTGACATTGGAGCAAGGTGAATACACGATCCGGTTTGAAAATGTGAATTATGATACAAGCACCAAAAGCGTAAAGGTGAAACCAGGTGAAATTTCCGTTTTGCCTTTCTCTTTCCCTCAATACCAGGCAGAAAACATTGTGAAAGAACTAGGCGAATGAAAATGAAGCTTCTGCTGTCCTTGTTCTTTTCCCTTTCCATTCAAGGCAGCGTTTCTGCAGCGACAACGGATCTATGGTATCAGGCCTATGATGCTGGAATAGCTGCCGTGAGCGCAAAAGATTGGCGGGTCGTCCAGGAAAAAATGTTGCAGGCAAAGACAGCCGGACCAAAATCTGGCAGCAGAGTGAGAGCATACGGTACAAAATATTATTTTTTCAATCCGGACTATTATCTTGGTCTCGCATACTTTCATCAAAAAAAGAATGCGCTTGCATTGCAGGCACTCACTGTAGCCAAGAAGGAAGGGCTGTTGAAGCCGGATTCTTCTGAGTATGCCGAATGTACTCGAATGATCAACGAGTTGGAGAAACCACAGCAGGAGCCGCCCGTTGATGCTGCAGTCGATCCGTTCATAAAGATCGAAAACGCAATTCGAGAAGGACGCTTCTCTGAGGCGCGCAATCTCGTTGCAACGCTGGGAAAACCCATCGACCTCCGCGCAATCACATTGTTATCGCAAGTCCAGAAGGCCGAGGCGCGTTATCGAAACCTTGTGAGCGATTGTAAAACGATTTCTGATTTGGAGTCAGCCGAAAGAACCTTGAAAGAAGCAATCCGGAAAGATTCACACAATCCATTGTTCTCCAGTCTGCTGGGAAGTGTGCAATCAAGAAAACAAACTTTAGATACTGAACGCCGGGAATGGATGAGGCGGGCCGAGTCTTCCCTTGCTGCAAAAGACATCACAAGCTCAAAAGAGTCCGCCACCAAGGCACAACAAATCGCGGGAAACGATGAAAAGATCGAAGCATTTCTGCAGAAATTGAATGAGCAGGAGCAGGTCATTCAGCAGACGACGCCACCAATTGATGTTCCTATTGTGCAGGAGGATCCAGACGTAAGGAAAGCGATTTTGAGCTTTTACTCGGGGGACTATGCAAACTCCATTCGTTTGCTGGAGCAATCCATACAGAACAACCAAACAACAGCGAAAATCTATTTCTATCTTGGATGTGCCCTTGCTGCTTCCTCGTTCATGGTGCAAGGGGAGGAATCGATCCGGCTGTTACAAAGGTCGAAGCAACAGTTTCAGATTGTTAATAAAATTGACCCAAACTTCTCCTATAATATGAAATACATTTCGCCCCGGATCGTGGAGATCTATCGAAAAGCGCTGTAAGGAATTCCTGTTCTGCTTTGCTTTTTATTGCCAGTCTCCGGTCAACTGAAACGCTGCCCAGAAGAAAGGAGCTGACGCATCGAAACTTCGTTTTTGTCCATCTACATCAATTTGAATGGTAGAGGTAATGAAATGGTTCTGTGCTTTCTGCAGAGCCGCATCTTTTGTAATTCCCGAAGTCAGATATTTATAGAAAAGTGTCATCAGCTCTGCCGTTGTTTCGTCTGCAATATTCCAAAGAGATGCAAGTACTGTCCGCGCACCGGCATACTGAAACGCGCGCGTTAAACCGATGAGCCCTTCTCCTGCCACTTCCTTTCCAACTGCAGTTTCACACGCAGAGAGTACAACCAAATCCGAATTGATTCGTACTCTTTCAAAGATTTCCCACGCCTGTAAAAATCCATTGTCGATCCCTTGTTCGCGTTTTTCAGGGATTGTTAATGCAAGCGAAGAGTTCAAAGGAAATCTGTGATCCAATAAACCATGACATGCAAAATGCAAATAACGCGTATCCCTGGTGGATTTGACTTTTTCTTCAGTCGCATGTGCACCGACATAGGCCTCCGAATTTGATCCAAACAGGCCGGCAATTGAATTGATCTCGGTTCGGCTTGAAGGAAGAGAGATAAGGTCAAGGCCTCGGTCTGAAGAGGGACTACTGATGCTTCCCGGTTTCCCTGAAGCATCGCCGTAAGCTGGATCTCCAAAACCTGTAAAGAGT
>JBKKAT010000453.1:0-7451 GCA_046714535.1 Acidobacteriota bacterium
TAAAGAATAAAGGGGAAATACTTTCCTGGTGCTTTTTTGATTTCGCAAATTCCGCATTTACTACAATCATCATCACGATTGTGTATTCCGTTTATTTCCGGAATATCATCGCGGCAGGCCGAACCGATGGAGATCGTCTTTGGGCGATAGGCAATACGGCGTCTCAAACACTTGTGTTGCTTTCTGCACCGTTGCTCGGAGCGATCGCAGATTATTCTGCTTCCAAAAAGAAGTTTTTGTTTCTCAGCAACATCCTTTGCGTGATCTTCACAGCATTACTCACTTTTACCGGACCTGGACAAATTCTCTTCGCACTTTGCATCTTCGTTATCGCAAATTTTGCATTCTCCAGTGGTGAGAATCTTATCGCCAGCTTCCTTCCTGAAATCTCAAAGCAGGAACATATGGGCAAGATTTCCGGTTTTGGATGGGCTCTCGGTTACATCGGGGGGCTCACATCTTTACTATTGTGCTTTCCTTACCTGAAAGGAGGGTTCGGCCCGGAAAACGCTGAAAATCTGCGAATGACAAATCTTGTGGTGGCTGCTTTTTTCCTGTTGGCCGGAATTCCTACGTTTCTTTGGGTTCGTGAACGTAAAAAAGCAAGTGATTTACCACCCGGGAAATCTTACATTGCGATAGGATTTGCCCGCATCCGCGATACATTCGCACACCTGCGCAAATTTCGCGAGCTCTTCAAGTTTCTTATCCTTTTTGGCATTTACAATTGTGGAGTCACCACCGTTGTTGTCTTTGCAGCGATTTATGCAGTCGAAACCATCAAACTAACCGCAAGTGAGTTCCTGATTTTCTTTTTGATTACGCAAATCTCTGCTTCGATTGGTGCTTTCCTGTTTGGTTTGGCTCAGGACCGGATCGGCCCCAAAAATACGATTTATGCAACCCTCACCGTTTGGATCGCAACCATCATAGGCGCTTATTTTTCAAGAGATAAAACCACTTTTTTCATTGTCGGCAATCTGGCCGGTCTGGGATTGGGTTCGAGCCAATCGGCAGCAAGAGCCCTTGTCGGTCTTTTTTCACCTGTAGAGAAATCAGCAGAATTTTTTGGCTTTTGGGGGTTGTTCTGGAAACTTTCCACAGCCATAGGTCCACTTGTCTTTGGACTGCTCTCCAGCGGAACCGGCGATCAACGAATTGCAATTCTCGTTACAGGTCTGTTTTTTGTAATCGGACTGATCGGGCTCCGTTTTATCAATGAAAAAGCCGGCATAGAGGCTGCGCGCTCGTACAGTAGCGCCTCAACTAACTGACACATATAATAACGCTTGAACATTTGAAACCTTCTCATGAGTAAGCAAATTCTTCTCGCAAGTCCACGCGGTTTTTGTGCAGGCGTGGTCCGCGCAATCGACATTGTAAATCTGGCGCTGGAAGTTTACGGCACTCCCCTTTACGTATTGAACGAGATCGTTCATAACGCGCATGTCGTGAAATCTTTTCGTAACAAAGGAGTTGAATTTGTCCGGACCTTAGATGATGTACCTGCAGGTTGCCGCGTAATTTTTAGTGCACACGGCATCTCCCCTGAAATCAGAAAACGGGCCCTGGCACGAGAATTGAAAACGATCGACGCCACCTGTCCTCTCGTTACGAAAGTGCATCTGGAAGCGCTTCGATACAAGAAACAGAACTACACAATCATTCTGATCGGTCATGAGCATCATGAAGAAGTCGTCGGAACGATGGGGGAAGCGCCCGAACACATCAAGCTCGTGGGGTCCTCCAAAGAAGTGGATCAACTGGATCTGCCGGCAGACGCAAAGATCGCTTATCTAACACAGACCACTTTAAGTCTGGACGATACTCGCGAAATCATCGAACGGCTCCGTGTACGCTATCCTCAAATCGAAGGGCCAAATGTAAATGATATTTGTTACGCCACTCAAAACCGGCAAAACGCCGTTCAACAAATGTCCCGCACCGCGCAGATCATTCTGGTCATCGGATCTGCGAACAGTTCCAATTCGAACAGGCTTGTAGAGGTCGCAGAAAAAACGGGTGCGCATGCCTATTTGATCGATGATACTCAAAAGATTGATCCTGCGTGGTTTGAGAATAAGGAATCAGTCGGCATAACGGCCGGTGCATCCACTCCGGAGTTTCTTGTAAACGAGGTAATCGAGTACCTCGGCCAATTCGGTTACAAAGAGATCCAGGAAGTGCAAACGGTTGACGAGGATGTACACTTCGCCCTTCCTCCCGAACTAGAAAAAACAATAGCCGGCAGACCTTCAGAGCAGATGCGTGATTAAATCACGCTAGCGAACGAAGTAATTAACTTCGAAAACCGCCACCGCCTCTCCGCTGCTGATTGAACCTTGGACGGTTTCTGTTTTCGCCGCCCGGGGACGAAGTCCGGGTCTCTTTCGGCCGGGATTCGTTTACAACGATTGTGCGGCCCCCCAAGTCCGTCCCATTCAACTTATTGATTGCCTCCGAGGCTTGTTCTTCTGTAGCCATTTCTACAAAACCAAACCCGCGAGACTGATTTGTGAATTTATCCCGAACAATAGTCGCAGAGAGCACTTGCCCGCATTGCGAAAAAAGCTGTTCGACTTCCTCCTGCTGAGTACTATAGGGCAATCCACCAACAAAAAGCTTCTTTTGCATATTTACTCCGAGGTCCCTGAGGAAAGTCTCTCGCACACACATCTACCGCACATTACAAAACGGTCTTTCCAGGGGGACAGACTGGTTGCGAACAGCGGAAGAATAAAGGAGGAGGGTCTTTCCAACAAGAAGGTTGAATTTCCGTTACTACAAGCTTGAGCTTACGCTCATCACAATCATATTGAAGTCAGAAATCTATTGCAAGAGTCCAAAAGTGAGCGGGAACGTGGACTTCCAGTCCGCAAAATCTTGTAAGCGCAACGAAGCTTTGCGGGCAAGGATGCCCGCGCTCCTAATAGCGCTGAAATTCCGGATTTTTTGGACACTCTTCCCGCTTTATCGGTAGATTTTTTCGTTGCCGGGAGCTATGTTGCGGGCCATTGCGTCCCGTAATTCCTCGAGCTCCTCAGTGGAAAGGTTTTGCAGATAAGTTTTGAATTCATCGTCGGGCATAGGGCGGACTTTATTCCCAAACAACTTTTTGAAATCCTCTATGGAAAGACAGGGCAGCGAATACATTTCATTCGCGCTGACTTCCACCCAGCGGGAAAATTTCGGGAAAATAATGCGAAAAGAATCATCACGCATGTCACGAACTTCTACAATCATTTTTCAGGAACCCCCGATCAGCCAACATTATGCACGACTCTGCTCATCGCTTCAAGGTGTTCAAAGTCAGGTTAGAATTCATGCTGAACATGAAATTCTGGTTTTTTGCAATCCTTTTCCTTCTACTATCCGCCGGTCCGGCATTTGGACAAGAAGAGACATCCACAGAAGATGGAAAGGAGCCGGCCCGCAGCTACACGACACGCGAAGAGAGACGAAGCGCCGGTTTGAAGTACGAAATTAACGATCGGATCACACTCACCGGTCTGTTTGAGTCTGAATACATTTATGAAGGATTCAAATTTGACGATGAGTCGCGCGCTCATGAGGATGAATTCTCCGCGCCGCTCCAGCTGGGTCTGGAAATGGCTGCCTCTTCCTGGGCAAAAGTTGAGCTGGTCTACGAATTCGATATCGCGATCAACGAACACATCCTGGATGAAGCCGTTCTTATCATGGAAGCCGGCGATTTTGATGTGGAGCTGGGGAAAGTGTACATGCCGTTTGGCGAATATTTCAGTCACTTCGTAACAGGTCCAATACTGGAGTTTGGAGAAACCCGTGATGCAGGCGTCGTTCTATCTTACACACCGGATGACCGGATCGACCTCTCCACATTTGTTTATAAAGGACGCGCGGTTCAGGAGGATCCGGGCAGTTCCTCTCTGGATTGGGGATTTTCAGCGGAATACTCCCCTTTCGAATTCGGGACACTTGCTATCAGCTATTTATCCGATCTTGCCGATTCGCAAGAACGTTTTTTGAACGATAGCAATCAACTCTATGAAAATCGTGTACCTGCGTTAAGCGGATACGCGCTCGTTGGCTACCATCAGTTTGAAGTTACCGCAGAATTTGTTCACGCACTGAGCTCATTTGAAGAGCTTGATTCGGAGCAAAATAAGCCGCGTGCGTGGAATATTGAACTCGCGTACTATCCGAAAAATGATCTGGAACTGGCACTACGTTACGAAGGAAGTAAAGAATTCGAAGACGGACCTGAATATAAGATTGGAATCGGCACAACCTGGCGCGCTACAAAACACATCTATCTTTCGCTGGAATATCTGAACGGAAGATTCCAGCAAGAGTTTTCAGAAGACGCCGAAGAACCATCGCGTCGCAAGGTTCATCAATTTGGCGCGCGAATCAGTATTTTGTAAAGGCGACTTTTTCTTAACAGAAGCTAACGAAGAGAACAAAGAAAAACAACTTTGTTTTCTTTGTTATCTTTTGTTTAATTTCAAATGCCGGTCAAAGAAATCGAGGGTCGCATGGAAGCGCGCAACCAGTTTTTGTGACATAAGAGATCATGAACTTCATCCGGAAAGATCAAAGTTTCCACAGTTGCTTTTCCTGCCTTGCGCAAACGCTGTACAAGATCAGTCGTTTCTATGAAATCTACATTCCGGTCATCATCTCCAATGATCATCAAAACGGGTGAGGTCCAGGTTGCAACATCGGCGACCGGCGAAGAATCGACCGCTTTGCGCATCATTTCGTCACCACGGATTCCCCAATCTTCGGCGCCGCGGATTTTTGCGCGTAACGCCCAGTCATGAACTCCATGCAAATCCACGCCTGCAGCAAATAACTCCGAGTCACGCGCAAGTCCTAACGCTGTGAGATAACCACCGTAGGAACCGCCCCATAAACCAATTCGATTCGCATCGATATCCGGCCGGTTTTGGAGGAGTTTTGCTGCTGCAACGATGTCCTGATATTCAGATGCACCATACGGCCCTTGATTTTCAGCGCGACGGAACGCTCTTCCGTATCCAATACCACAGCGGAAATTAACCGCCAGCACAGTATAACCATTGGCAGCCAAATATTGATTCATTCCATATGCCTTGTGGTAGTAATCCATATAGTGCCAGCCAAGAAGCATTTGCCGAACCGGACCGCCGTGCATGTAAATAAGCGCCGGATGCTTTGTCCTGGATCCGGTTGGCAAGAATAGTTGTCCGTGGACTTCTATTCCATCCATCGATTTGAAAATCACTTGCTGCGGTTCTACCAGTTCTTTCATGGGCACAGTTTCCAACAACTCCGGAGCAAGAAGCCGCGGTTTTCCGCCAGCAATTGCAAGCACAGCAGGAGCAGCCGGTTGTCTCGCCGTTGAAGACAAGAAAATAATATTTGCGCCGGCATTAACGGGACTCCATTCAATCCCGTTTCCTTTCGTCAGCTGTTTCGGGGAACCGCCACCAACAGGCACAATCCAGAGATGACGTCGATCGATGTCTTCACAATTGGAGTTAAAAATCAGTTGCTTCCGATCTTGAGACAAGACGGCATGTTCCGCTTCACAGTTTTTTGGCGTTAAGGCAATCTCCTTTCCGCCCGCTGTAGGAACGGAATAGATCCGGGTCCAGCCATCCGTCTCCCAGTAGAACAGAAGGCGGCCTGCGCCCCACATTAGGGGCGAGTTCGGATACCATTGCCCCCACCCTCCGGTTTCATCTGGCGAAGTCCAGACCTTACGTCCTTCTCCGGTTTTTGCGTCAGCGATCCAGATCGAGAAGCTTGAACTCGGTTCCCAGTACGCTTCCCCTTCGGCAAATTTTCCGGGAAGCCGCAAGAATGCGATCTCCCTGGAATCCGCGGACCACACCGGTTGCAAATCCAAATCCACATCGGGCGCAAGCCACGTGATTTTGTTCGATTGCAAATCGTAAACACCGATGAAGTTGTGGTCATCGCGGAAACTCACGAAAGCCACACGCATACCATCCGGTGACCAGAGAGGAGAATAATTTTGCCCGCGCGCGTGTAACAACTGCTTCGCTTCTTTTGGCTCCCGCAATGCCGCGGAGTAAATTTGCCCACTTTTTACGAACGCCACGGCCTTTAAATCCGGCGAAATCGCAGGATAGGCGCCTTCCCCAATCTTTACCGGCGCTCCACCCGCGACCGAAATGGCCCAAACTTCCTGTTTGACTCCCCTGGGATCACTATTCGGATTCGGGTATTCCTGCTTTGAATTCGGGTCGCCGCCCCGCACATACGCCACAGTCTCAGCATCTTTTGAAAATGTGAGTCCACTCAGATCCTGGCCATCATCGTCTTGATAATTTGTAATGCGCCGCGGCTTATACTCGGGTCCATCCGCAACCCATATGTTCCGGCGTCCTCTTTCGTTAAATACCCAGGCCACTCTGTCCTTTCCGGATGCGCTAATGAGCGATGTAGGAAACGGAGAACTCAAAATATCTTCAAGTTTTGGTGTCGCCGCAACGACAGAAGTGAACAGAAAAAAAAGCAGAAAAGTAAATCGGATACGCTTCATGGAGGCGAGTGTAGCATTCTTAACGCAAAGACGCCAAGACGCAAATCGGCAAAGGCCGCAAAGAGTGTAAGAAGGGAGATAGGGTGATAATGGAGATAAGGAGATAATTTTATTTTTTATCTCCACATCTCAAATATCCCCCTCATCCCCCTTCTTACACAAGACGCAAAGAAAAAGGCTGCAGAACAGCGATTGCTATCCTGCAGCCTTTGAGCGTAACAGTACTTTACGGACGAATTCGGATACCGCCCCAGAACATATAGTTGTTCCCGACGTCATCCAAATCTTCAAATGGCGCACGTGCTTCAAACGCAATCTGAAGTTTTTCAGGTCCAACACCGAATTGAACAAGAAGAGCAACAGTACGCTTATCTCCGCCATTCAAATCCCAGAAGCTCACGCCGCCACCCACAAAACCGTTTTTGAAGAGGCGGTGCACTGCTGCATCGATGAAGATCGTATGATCGGAGTCCTCATCATCAAAATCGTCATCGTCATCACCGTTCAGCAGATCATCGTCATCTCCATCGTTGTCATCGTCAGCGATGACGAACTTTCCACCGACCGACAATTCCGCTTCGACATTATCCGAAAGCATCGGCAGAATTCCTGCTTTTACTCCGATGATGGTTTCACACTCGGCGCCGACGAATAGGTCATCCTCGAAATCCACTCTGCGGTCTTTGCCAAGGAAACCCGCAACAAAGAAGAGGCCCGGTCCTTCCGGTTCCAGTTCCGGTTCAGGAGCTGGTGGCGGTTCAGGAGCCGGTGGCGGCGGTTCCGGTGCAGGTGGTGGAGGTGGAGGCTCAGGCTCCGGTGGAGGGGCCGGTCTTTCAATAGGTCGTTCTTCCAACCAAAAATTGCTACAAATTTTCGGAGCGATGAAACGCCATCCAGTTCCGCCCGATTCGAAATC
>JBKKAT010000454.1:0-2539 GCA_046714535.1 Acidobacteriota bacterium
AATATGATAAACGGTTTAATCGGAAAAAAGGTAGGGATGACACAGGTTTTCAGTCCTGACGGCCGCGTTGTGCCGGTGACCATTTTGCAAGTTGGACCCTGTCTTGTGACCAGGTGAAGACAAAAGACAAAGATGGTTATTCTGCAGTGCAGCTCGGGTTCGTAGAGCCAACGTCCAACAAACGAATAACCAGGCCTTTGCTGAAACATCTTGAAAAAGCCAGTGTGCCTCCGTTGCGCTATTTGCGTGAGTTTTCTCTTCAAGATGAGCAAACGAAAGTTGAGCCAGGTCATCGTTTTAAAGTGGATGTTTTTGAAGGCCAAAAGACAGTGGATGTCATTGGGATCAGCAGAGGAAAAGGTTTTGCTGGTGTTATTAAACGGCATCATTTTCGCGGTGGTGCGGCCACACACGGTTCGATGTTTCACCGCGCGCCCGGTTCGATTGGCGGATCCTCTTTTCCCTCTCGCGTTTTTCCCGGAATGCGTGCAGCCGGTCAGATGGGTCATCAACAAGTTACGATGCGAAATCTGACCGTTGTGGAAATTGATCCTGAAAACAATCTGATGCTGGTTCAAGGCGCTGTTCCTGGTGTTCCTGGCAGCTATGTCATGATCCGAAAAGCTAAATCCGGGCACGGAGCGAAGGCGACGCACAAGAAATAGAGGCAGATATGGAAATCAATATTATCAACATGAAGAATGAGCCGGTCGAAAAATTCGACTTTCCGGATGAAATCGCTTCTGCCGATCCGAATCCTGCTCTGGTTTATGAGATTGTCCGGCAATACCGGGCAGGAGGGAGACAGGGCACGCATGCAACCAAGACTCGCGGGCTGGTTAGCGGCAGCGGACGGAAATTATGGAAGCAAAAAGGAACCGGTCGCGCGCGAATCGGATCCATCCGCTCTCCACTCTGGAGACATGGCGGCACTGTGTTCGGACCTCAGCCGCGTGATTATTCCTATTCGGTTCCTTCCAAAAAACGGATCGCGGCTTTGCGGTCGGTTCTGGCAGAAAAAGTGAAGAACAATTCTGTCTTCATAGTGGATGAAATCGTTTTTGAAAACCCGAAATCCAAAGCGGCTCTGGAATTCATTAAAACGCTTCAACTGACAAACAGGACTTTGTTTGTTGATGCGCGAAGCAACAAAAACCTTCAACTATCGGTAAGGAATCTGGCAAACGTGAAATTTTCAAGCGTTGCGTCTCTCAATATTTTCGATGCGTTGAAGTATAGAAACCTCGTGATTTCAAAGCCTGCTTTCACACAACTCACAAAAATTTTGGCGCGATGAATACAACACAAGTACTCAGAAAACCGCTCCTTACGGAAAAAAGCAACAACATGAAGGCAGATAAGAATATTGTCTGTTTTGAAGTGGACCGGCATGCAAACAAGATCCAGATCAAAGAAGCCGTAGAGAAAATGTTCGGCGTCAAAGTAGTCGCGGTAACCACCGCAAATGTTCATGGGAAAAATCGTCGCGCGGGACGCTCATTCGGAAAAAAGCCGGACTGGAAAAAAGCTTACGTAAAAATTAAAGAAGGCGAGAAGAAAATCGAATTCTTTGAGGGAATGTAATTATGGCGATCAAAGGTTTTAAACCAACTTCTCCCGGCCGTAGGGGGATGACTGTTGTCACCTTTGATGATTTGACAACGGATCGTCCTCATAAACCACTGACCGAAGGAAAGACAAGGATCAGCGGGCGCAATAATAAAGGCCGAATCACCATCTGGTGGCGCGGGCGCGGACACAAAAGACGTTATCGAATCATTGATTTCCGCCGCGATAAAATCGGTGTGCCCGGCAAAGTGGCTTCGATCGAATACGATCCGAACCGTTCCGCAAACATCGCTCTGATCAATTATGCCGATGGGGAAAAACGGTACATTTTGCAGCCGATCGGATTGAAAGTTGGCGACAATGTCATCACTTCGCCTGAAGCGGACATTCTGACGGGAAATGCATTGCCTCTGAAAAATATTCCGCTGGGCACGATGATTCACAACATCGAAATGCGACCGGGCAAAGGCGGTCAGATGGTCCGGAGCGCCGGCTCCGTCGCCCAATTGATGGCCAAAGAGGGCACTTACGCGCAGATTAAGATGCCGTCCGGTGAAATCCGCAAAGTGCTTTTGGAATGTTATGCAACCATCGGACAGGTTGGAAACATGGACCACAACAATGTTTCGATCGGAAAAGCGGGCCGGAATCGCTGGCTAGGGAAACGTCCTCACGTTCGGGGAGTTGCAATGAATCCTGTGGATCACCCACTTGGTGGTGGCGAAGGAAAAACATCCGGTGGACGTCATCCGGTAACACCATGGGGAAAGCCCACAAAAGGGTACAAAACAAGACACAACAAACGCACCAGCGCCTTTATTGTGAGACGTCGAGGTAAGAAATGAGCCGATCGCTGAAAAAAGGTCCATTTATTGATCATCATTTGATGAAAAAAATAGCGGGCATGAATGAGAGAAATGAAAAGAAAGTTCTCCAAACGTGGTCCCGTAGATCCACTGTAATTCCTGAT
>JBKKAT010000455.1:0-3657 GCA_046714535.1 Acidobacteriota bacterium
GAACCGGCTTCGCGGTTTTCTGCGCCTGAACGGTTGTAGAAAATACAAAAATACAGAAAAATAAAACGATGGCTTTTAGGGTGGAATGCATTGGTTTCCCTCCGTTCGCGATTATAGCAGTTTGCCGTAGCGACTTCAGGCGGGCTTGTAGTAGCGACTTCAGTCGCTATTTTTTAAAGCGAATAAACTGGTAACGTCTCAAACATGTAGGTAACTGAGATTTCTAAAACGCCGAAACGCCCGAGCTCAGCCGCAACAACCCAGCGCCAGCGAGGGCGCGAAGACTGGTCCGCTGGAGCGAGTCGTTAGGCCACACCCTTCCGACGCCCCATTGCAATTCGTAGCGCCGTCCGCATGGCTCTGGCTTTTGGCGCATAGGATCGGTGCATTGGTTTCTTCGCGAAATAGGTCGGTTCCTCTTGCTCTTCAAGACAAAAGATTGCGCGTTGCTGGAAGTTTTGTGCGAAGTGCGGGAAATTTAGAACTTCCGCGCCTGTCGCTCGAAGTATCTCCAAGACCGACTGTCCGCCTATGTTTAGGGTCGTAACAGCCTCCCAACCGGGCTCACCAAAAATTATGATCCATTGCAGCGAAGAGAACTGCCGAATGTCTGCCAAAAAGCGATTAGCAACACAGAAGGTGGCTTCGGGGCTTGCTGCAATGTCAGGCGCCTTGTATTTGTAACTGCCGTTGACCATGAGGCAACACTTGACCAGCGATGTCGTGAAGATTTCTGGACTATCGTTGAGGTCCCCAGTCAAACCGAGCCCAATTGCTGCAGCGAAGCCTTGGGATTGCAGAAGGCGCCGAATCTGATTCTGAGCACCTTCAAAGGCGACACGTTTCGCTGCGTCAAGGACGGAGGAGTGCCGTAGATAGCGGGCAAAGGCCTCCGACTGACCGCCCGGCGTAATCCCCACCAACGCGACCCTTGGCGCGCTTGGCCGGTTCCCCAATGGCGAAAACCGTAGCTCCCGATTTCCACGAACCGCGATCGTGAGATCTCCGGGCGTGCAGTTGTGAGTGTCCAGCGTCTTTCCTCCGCCTTGGCAGCAGTACTCTTCAAGGTTAATTACTGGCATCTCAGTTCCTGTGGGCCTAACGCCGGAGTTCAGCCGCCGCAGCCGGGCCGCACGAAGGCGCGCTGCTTGCAGCTTTTCCCCAGTACCAAAACATGATAGCAGCTAACCCTTTCCCGAGCAAAAGCGTGTTTTAACCGGATTGGTCGAGTAGAGCGTCACTCAATGCAAATGTTAGGCTCCCCTTGGCCGTGTCCGCCGTTTCCAGCTTCGTGCCCGTTTAGGTTTGCCGTGATCGCATGAGATATGCCCCCTCACAGAACCGTGCTTGTGGTTTTCCCACACACGGCTCTTCAAGCATTCTCACAAGTTACCACTCATCGCAAAAAGATTATGGTACAGTTTCGGTCTCGGCAGTGGATATTTATCAAGGTATTCCAGAAACTCCTTCCATCTGAAACTGCGTCGCTGACTTCTTCGATTCAGCCATTTGTATATCAGGTGAACAACGCGGAATCGATACGCCTGCGTCGCTCGGAGGTTATCACTAACACAGTAGTAGCGATAGTGACCCTCAAGTTTGATCTTCAGGTGTTCCCAGATATCGGTTGTGCTCATCCTGTTCCTGATCCGTTTTAGCCATTCGTTCATCTGTTTCAGCTTCTGCCCGTATTTCTTCTTACTCGTCTTCCTTCCTACCTTGAATCTTCCACGCCTACTCTTGGCGCAGTAATGGGTGAATCCCAAAAAGTCGAATGTTGCCGGTTTACTGTCCCGTTTTCTGGCTCTGTGCTCTTCAAACATCCCAAAACCAACCAGACGTGTCTTTTCCTCTGAAAGGCTCAGTCCGAACTTCTTCAGTCTCTCTTGCAGCGCTCTCACGATCTTTTCACCGTCCGCTTCAACCTCTACACAAATCACAAAGTCATCGCAGTACCTGATCTCTTCCACGTTTCCCTTGCACTCCGGTTTCAGCTTCTTCTCCAACCACAGATCCAAAACATAATGTAGATAGATGTTGCTCAGCACCGGGCTGAGTACTCCACCTTGAGGTGTTCCTTTTTCCGTCTCGAAGTACTTTCCTTCTTCCATGATCCCCGCTTTCAAAAATCGGACGATCAATCTCAGAAAGTTCTTGTCGGCTACTCTCTGCTTCAGACATTCCAACATCCACTTGTGATCCACATTGTCGAAAAACCCCTTGATGTCAGCATCCACTACATAATTCACAGACTTGGCCATGATCGCGCGATTCAGCGCGGCCAAGGCCGTGTGGCAACTCCGATCTTTCCTGAAGCCGTGTGATACCGCAAGAAAATTCGGCTCAAACATCGCTTCCAGGATCCTGGTAATTCCCATCTGCACGATCTTGTCTTCCAGTGAAGGTATCCCAAGCGGCCTCTTTCCTCCGCCTTCTTTCCGAATGTAAACTCTTCTTACCGGCTGCGGCTTATAGCTTCCTTTCTTCATCCGTTCCACCAGGCCACTCAGATTTGACAGCAAGTTCTCTTCATACTCCTCTGCTTCTACTCCATCAACACCTACCGCTTTACCACGCTTCAACTGAGCAAAACTTTCTGCCAGATACTCTTCATCCAAAAGACTCGCAAGTGCCCGAAACCTGTATTTCTTTTCTCTTTGAGCAACCCTCGATATACGCTGCAATTCCGTTTCCATCTCTTTCCCACTTCCAGGAGTGGAAGATGTTTCCTTGCAACGTTCCAAATGCTTGTCAGTCCCTTCAAGGGCTCGTTTTGCCAAAACATCCGCTAAATGCGGAGCGCTCAGAGCTTCCGTCAGCTTTCCTGCACGGTTTCCTTTACTATGAACTGATCCGACTCCCGAGGCGTCATCAGCTCCTTCTCCTCTCTTCAAAGAGTTGGCAGAGCCTATTCCGCTTGCCGGAAAACGCTTCGGGTCTCCCAAGTTCCCAGTTCTTCCTTTTGATCTCATGCCATGGTCTCCGACCCCGTTGGAGTTGCTACTCCCTCGCCTTTACGGTTGCAGCAATTCTGTCTTCGCATCGCTTGAATATCTCGACCTCCAAACATTTGTCTCATTTCGGGGCTCAATCCCTTCACTTGCGTTACGGCCTGAGATCTCCCTCCTTCTGGCTTCATGGCATTTGTTACCTCCTGCCATGCAGAATTCAGTAACGGGGTGGTGGCTAACCTTTACCCGTATCGGACTTTCACCGATTGGAAGCACTGAGCTTCCTTGGCACACCAAGCAGCATGACCTAGTGAGACACGGTTGTTGTCGGCTCCAATGAGTTGTTCGGCGGCAATTTTCGAACTCGGCTGTTCCTGATTCTTAAGTGACCTTTTACTTTGCATGTATTGCTTTCGATACGATAACATGCTGAAGAGACCACTAAACAGCAGCTTACAGACCCATATTGCTTTATCAATTCTGCTCAATGCCCCATTGCGGACCACGTGGAGAATGTGTTTCGCAACAATAACGAAATAGGCAAGGGCCACAAGCAAACAAATGATTAAGAGCAGGTACCGATCAACGAATCTGATGAAATGTTCGACTAGAATATCCATACCTTTGCCGCCATCGCAGTAGTTATTGCGTTGACTGAATTGTGGCGCGGAATTGTTAGGAAACGGATTCCGTTTGACATTACAAC
>JBKKAT010000456.1:0-10103 GCA_046714535.1 Acidobacteriota bacterium
ATCCAAACCAGTTGTTCAGGATACTCGAACGCAGTGGGTTTCAATACTTGAACATAAAGAATCGAAAAGATACAGCAACAAGCTGCTATGGATATTGTGATAATAGAGAAAATAAGAAGGGCGAATCCGGGATTGCGGCGCAAGCTGCGAAATGCGAAACGAATCGTTTCAATCATACATTGCGGGCAAGATGCCCGCGATCCCCTATGCAGGCCGGAGGCCTGCGCTCCCCTTAGTCGAGCATGAGGTCGAAATGTTCATGATGTAGATTGTTGTCCGGTTTGATCGTGATCGGCTTGCCGACAAACAATTGCATCTCTTTGTAAACTTCTTTTTCCCCATTTTTAAGAGCCGCAGCAACATCAGGATTAACGCGCAAGATCACTTCATGTCCTTCCAGATGAGAGGACTGCTTCTTGATTTCATTCAAGATTTCATAGCAGATCGTGGCAACGGATTTGATCATGCCGTGTCCTTCACAATAAGGACAGGGCTGGCAAAGGACTTTCTCAAGGCTCTGCCGGGTGCGTTTGCGTGTAAGAATCACAAGTGTAGAGCTTGGACCTGTCATGATCCGGCTGGGAGATCGGTCCTTTTTCAGCTCTACCTCCAACGCTTCCAGCAATTTTTGCTGATTTTCCATGTTTTCCATATCGATAAAATCGATCACGATGATTCCACCCAGATCGCGCAAACGTATTTGCCGTACAATCTCCTTCACCGATTCCAGATTTGTTTTTGCGATTGTATCTTCCAGGCTCCTTTTGCCAACAAACTTCCCCGTATTCACATCGATCGCTACCAGAGCTTCGGTGCGGTTGACTACGATATAGCCGCCGGATTTTAGCCAGACCTTCTCTTGCAAAGCTTTCCCAAGCTCGCGCTGAACGCCAAATTTCTCAAAAATAGGATTGTCCTCTCCATACAACTTGATGCGAGGCGCTGTCAACGGATCAATCTTGCTGACAAAGTCGAGGCAATATTCATAGGCTTTGTCCGAATCAATGTGGATGGAAGCAAGATCGGACCAGAGTGAGTCCCGCACGACTCGTTCCATTAATCCCATCTCGCGATGAATCAAGGAAGGAGCAGGAGCCCGATCCGTTTTTCGTTTTATTTCTTCCCACAAATCGTAAAGATATGTCAATTCTTTTTCCAGGATTGCTGTGTCCACACCCTCAGCTGCGGTGCGCACAATCACGCCGGCTCGATCCCGTTGCAAAGCGCGGACGAGCGATTTTAGACGGACCCGTTCGTCTCGCGATCGAATCTTGCGCGAGACTCCGATTTGTCCAACCGTCGGCATAAGAACCACGAATCTACCCGGAAGCGTCACGTGCGTTGTGATTCGTGGACCCTTTGTGCCAATCGCTTCTTTGGTCACCCGGACCAGTACATGGCGGCCTTCGCGAAGCAGATCCGCAATGCTGTATGTAGCAACAACATTTCGCATCTCCGTGAATTCCGGCTCGAGCGCTTCCTCATCAACGCCGAGCAGCTTTTGATATTCGGCAAAATCTTCATACACATCATTTACGTAGAGAAAAGCATCGCGGTCCAGGCCTATATCCACGAACGCTGCTTCCATCCCGGGCAAGACGCGGGTCACTTTCCCTTTGTAGATATTGCCAACGATGCTGCGGTGACTGCTCCGCTCTATATAAATTTCCACAAGGCGATCATCTTCCAGGATCGCGACACGAGTCTCATAGTTCGTGGCGTTTACAACGATTTCACGCATATCGATCTATTGTAACGCACGATAAATGGCACGTACACAGATGATATTCATGCCGACTATGATTAAATTGTATGCTCATGAATGCCCGAGCCTTCCTGTTGGTAAACTTATTGCTCCTGGTTCTCTCGATTCCTCATTCCGGGGCTGCTCCAAGCGACGCAAACAGAAAATTTTGGATTAACAGCTCTGGGGAAAGAGAAATAAAAATTGATGGCGTTTTAAGCGACAAAGAATGGGACCTGGCCACTGTATTTGATCTGACTTACGAGGTAAGACCCGCCGAAAATATCGACGCGCGGGTAAAAACAGAATGCCATTTAACTTATGACAAAACACAACTCTATGTCGGATGTCACGCCTTTGATCCAAATCCCGAAGCGATCCGTGCTCGCTATTCGGACCGGGACCGCATTTCAGCAGATGATCAAGTTGGCATCGTCATCGATCCTTTCAACGATGAACGGCGCGCGTTTAGATTTTTCGTTAACCCTCTAGGAGTTCAGCTGGACCAATTTCAAGACGATCTTACTGGAAATGAAAGTAATTCGTTCGACACGATATGGGCATCGGCGGGACGCATCACTTCAGATGGATATATTGTGGAAATGGCCATCCCCTTTAACTCCATCCGTTTTCCATCCATAGAGGGACAGCAAACATGGGGACTCGACATAGTTCGAATTTACCCACGAAACAGACGGCACGTGCTGGCGTTAAATCCACTAGACAGGAACATCTCCTGCAATCTCTGCCAGATCGCTAAAATCACTGGCTTTCAGGGAATCTCTCCCGGAAAAAATATCGAACTCGACCCTACAGTGACTGCGACGCGGAGTGAACAAAGGCCTAATTTATTGGACACTACCCTTGAAGGAGATACTTCTACTGATGCTGGTTTGTCCGCGATTTGGGGAATCACACCCAATTGGACTCTGAATGCTGCGGTGAATCCGGATTTCTCAAATGTCGAAGCAGACGTCGCCCGTCTTGATGTCAACAAACAATTTTCTCTGAATTTTCCTGAGAGACGCCCTTTTTTTTTGGAAGGGGCCGACCTCTTTGACACGCCGCTGGAGATAGTTTTCACGCGCAATGTTGCCGATCCTCTGACCGCCATCAAGCTCACCGGGAAAAGCGGCGGCAATGTCGCGGGAATGCTCGTAGGCTATGATGAAATTACCAATATTCTCATTCCTGGTCCGCGGGGCTCTTCAACAACTTCCCTGGGTGAAGAATCTGTTGACACGGTGTTGCGTTACCGGAGAGACATTGGCAGGGATTCCGCCATTGGTTTTACTGTAACCGACCGGGAAGGATCACAATATTACAATCGTCTGCTGAATGCCGATGCAAAAATGCGGATGAGTGCCTCCAACACCGTAAGGCTTCAAGTGTTGGGATCCCAAACTGATTATCCTGATTCGATTTCTAGCAGATTTTCACAGCCTTTCGATTCCTTTTCCGATTATGCTCTCCAGGCATCCTTCAATCATGCTTCGCGCAATTGGTCATTCTTCGGTCAGTATCGTGATGTTGGCGCTAACTTGCGTGCTGATATGGGTTTTATTCCGCGGGTGGATCTCAAATCCTATGTGGCGGGTCTCGGATATCAGGTAGTGCCTGAGAAGGATGATTGGTTCACTTCTCTTACCTTTTCAGGCGACGGATACTACCGGACCGACCAGGCGGGAAATCTTCTGGAGCAGGGTGGACAAGGAACATTCGAATACGCAGGACCCCGTCAATCTTTGATTTCGATCAGTCCAGGCACCAGCCGGTTGGTTTTTGGAAACGAAACTTTCGATCAATTCTTTGTTAATACAACCTTTCAGATAAATCCGAAGAAGAATATGTTTTTGTTTTTCTTCGGGACGTTTGGCAATGAGATGGATTTCGCGAACCTGCGCAAAGGAAATATCGTGCGGCTTGCACCCGATTTTCAGTATCGGATCGGCGAGCACATTTTCCTGGAATTGATTCACACATATGAAAAGCTGGATATTGAAAACCAGACTCTATTCACTGCAAATCTTTCCCAACTCCGCCTTCTTTACAATGTGAATACGCGTCTTTTTTTTCGTATTGTTATGCAATACTCCGACATCGATCAGAATGTAGCCCTTTATGCATTTCCGGTGGAACCGACAACAAAAAACCTTTTTAATCAGTTCCTGGTAACGTATAAAATCAATCCGCGTACGGTGATGTTCGTCGGTTACTCAGACAATCACCTTGAGAATAGCCTCGTAACCTTCACACAGACACGGAGGACGCTCTTCTTCAAAGTGGGTTACGCGTTACAACTGTAGATTTATCGTTGACGTCCTGGCGGTGCGGTTTTATAAACCGATTTCCTGGACCATTTTTCTGCAGACTTTTTCCGCGCCGAAATATTCTGCAGCAATAGCACACGCCGCATCCGAATGTTTTCGGGGATTGCTTAGAATCTTATCCAGGGCCGTTTGTATATCTTCCGGGGTGCGAAACGAAAAAAGTCCTTCACCGTGCGGAAGAATATCAGTGAAGCCGGTTTCCTGCGTAATGACAGGACGCCCAGCCGCAAGATAACAGGCGCTTCGATCACTGAACCATCCGGCATTCAAACGAATGTACTGATCCTTTGCGACTGTCCACTCCGCATCGCTATTGAAAATATAATTCCGATATCTATCCGGATCGACTGATATTCCCTGGGGATTGACGAGTCTCCATCCGTTCTTCTCCATTGTTGCGCGGCCTGGTGGATCATTGTTTAAAGCGACAGCCACCTCCCACGTGATCGGAACGGTGCTTTTTACAATCTGAGGGAGCATGGAAAATTTTAGAAATTCAAAGTGTTTGGTCCAGTAATACTTTTCGCCGTTCCATTCGACATCTTTACCTTTAGGTCTCCAGTTGGCTATTGTTGTAAATCGAAACTTCTCGAGTTTTTGGGGTAGAACAGAATTTTCCCAAAAATCGAGCACAACCGGCTGCCGTGTGGGGTGCCACAGGATGCCATCGAACGAAGGAAGCGGGCAGTCAGGACTCCCGATCTTTTCACCAAACGTAAAGTGAACGTGGTGTGTTTTCAAATAGTCGATCGTCTCCTGATCTCCTTTTGCCAGCAGGATTTGTTCTAATCCGGGATCGCTCTCCACATAAACCAGGCATTTTGCTTGGGTAAACTCCGGAATATCTTGAACTCCGCAGATATTGAAAACGGCTTCCGCATTTCGAAGTGTTTCCTCAAAAACACGAGCCTCACAACCTAAAGTTTCGGGTGGATTCTGAAAAGAGGAACGTAAACCCCATTTAAAACCATACTGATCAGCTAACTTCTGAACGAAGCGAACAACATGGTCGGCATTCTCAGTTGCCTTTACAGTTTCAGCATCATACAGGAACCTCGCTGCATCCTCCAGATAATAGACATCAAAGCCTAATCGCTGAAAACCGACAATATAGTGAAGGCATTGCCAAATTACGCCGGCTATCGGACATCGCAACATAAAACCCATTACGACGATTTTCTTTTTCATAATTTCCGGCTATAAAACGACTTCCAGCAGCTTTTTCACAATCTTTTGTCCATCGAAGTATTCTTCTGCAAGATCGCGCGCTAATTTGCATTGCTGTTCGTAATCGGTGGACACTTTCTCCAGTGCTTGTACAGCTTCTGAGAAATTTCGAAAACGAAAAATACCTTTTGCATCCGGAATAAACGAACTGGGGCCGGTGTGTTCAATAATGGCCGGCTTGCCGCTTGCCAGATAACAAATGGTGCGGTCGCTGATCCAGGCATTCTGCAAATGAACACACGAGGGCTTCACACAGCTGAATTCCCCACGCGATTCCTGAACGTAACGATGATAATCCTCAGGCGTCGATGTTACTTCATGAGAATTTCTGAGCCGCCAACCATTGTTCGAAAACAATTTTCGGTCCTGTTCATCTGCTTCTTTTGTTGTTAGATAGATTGCCAGTTCCAAATGCTCGGACGTGTGCCGGGGAAGCTCGGCGTATGGATAGAAACCACTGCGCTTGCCGTTATAAAAGCTCTTTCCTCCAAATTCCATCAGATCGCCCCACCAGTGTGTGACCGTCGTGAAGGGCGCCGAAGAGTCAGCCTTTTTCACCGGCCACGCCGGAAGATAGACAGGCGGAGGAGTGTAATGCCAGCGGAGTCCACCATCCGGGAAAATCGCTTCCGGCTTCCCGACTGTCTCTCCGATTGTAAAGAAGTAGTCGTGAGGCTTAAAACTCATGCGGCCCTTGCTGAGCCAGACTTGATTCAAACCGGGATCTATATCCACCAGAAACGATTTTCGAAACTGTTTTACTATATTAGAAGGAACCTTATAGTTGATATTTACCAATAGATCTTTCTGCTCCGGTGCGCCTTCACCCAGTTCCGCTGATTCATCATTATCGTTACAGAAAAATATTTTTCCTTCGAACCCGTATGGTTGCAGTCTTTTTTTCAATGATTCCATCTGGAACTGCTGTTTTGGGACAGGAACGCGAGGCTTGAGTGTCTCCAGCCAATATACGTTGCAACCGGCAGCACGAAGTGACAACGCCCAGTTGAGGTAGACCCAGAGGTGGCCTCCTCCTTCGGGATAATGGACCGTTTTTGCTGCAAGGAAAACATTAAGACTCATAGAACCTTTGCAACATGTAAGCCGGCGGCTCAGAGGAAGCGGCGACCAGCCGGCCATCCTCGAGAAATAAATAGAGCTCCCGATCCTTCAGCGCGCTCGGCCGGTGCGCAATAAGTATTGACGTTCGCCCTTTCATCAGTCGTTCCATTGCTTCTAAGATTGTCGACTCTAACTCAAGATCCACCGAACTGGTTGGTTCATCAAGGATCATGATCGGAGCATCTTTGAGAAAGGCCCGCGCTAAAGAAATAGTCTGTCTTTGACCACCGGAAAGAGTCATCCCACGTTCGCCTACCGCCGTGTCATAGCCATCCTGAAGCGAAACAATAAAGTCATGGGCATTCGCGGCCTTTGCTGCCTCCACAATCTCTTCAACTGAGGATTTTGCGCGCCCATAGGCTATGTTCTCCGCGATTGTGGTTGAGAAGAGGACCGGTTCCTGCAAAACGATTCCAAATTGATTCCTGAGATCGGCCAATTTGTAGTCCCGCAGATCGGTTCCATCCAAAAGTATTTCTCCTGATGAAGGATCATAGAAACGCGCGATTAGACTGGTGACAGTGGTCTTGCCTGCCCCTGTCCTGCCGACAAGACCAACACGTGTTCCCGGTTCAATCCGGAAAGAAACATCATGCAGAATCTTATTCGTGCCGTAGGCAAAGGAAACGTTTCGAAATTCGATGAGGCCGGTTGCCCGTTTTAGTGGTTTTGCATTTGGCTTCTCTGTGACGTCAGGAATCTGGTCTAACAAATCAAACGCGCGCTGCGCACTGGCAAGTGAAGATTGCATCGTGGCAGCCATCTGGCTGACATTTTTCAGGGGTCCGTAAAGTTGAGTCAAATAAGCCGATATGAGCAGTAAATCACCCAGCGTGATATCTCCTCGTTGGACTTTTAACACCCCAATAAAAAGAACAGTAGCGGTCCCTAGCGCAGTTGTGAGATTCACAAGGAGTCCCAATGACCCCTCAGCAAGAGAAAGTCGAATCCGTTCGCGCATCGTCAGTTTCGACTGAGTAATGAATCGAAGCTGTCCTTCCTCCTCGCGTCCGAAAGCTTTCACAATCCGTAAGCTGGTCAAAACTTCCTGAACAACCTTTAAAGCACTGGTGTCCAATTCTTTCAAATACTTGTAGCGTCCGCGGAAACGTCGCCGGTATGTTCGTGTAAGAAAGAACAACAAAGGCGAGATACCAAGAGCAACAAGCGAGAGTTGCCAATCAATTCCAATGACGACGATAATCAAGGTGATCAGTGTCAGTGACGAGACAAATACTCCCATCACGCCTGAAATGATAAATGATTGAATCGCCGGCGCGTCGTATTGGATCCGGTAGATCGAATCTGCAGTACCCCGCGCATCATGAAAAGAAATAGAAAGGCGCTGGACGTGTTGAAGAAGAGCATCACGAAAGCCGATCTTCAGACCCTCTCCGACCCGTGTCGCAACCACATGGTCCGTTAAGGATTTCAATTGCATGAATAAAACTACGAAGAGATGCAAGCTCGCCGCAAAAAGGAGCAAGCGGAAATCAGATTGTTTGAACCATTCGGGTGTTAAGTTGTTGATTATGGGAGGCAACGGGTGGGTTCCAAGGACGCTATCCACGGCGATTTTCAATGGAATAGGATTCAATAACGTCAACGGCGTTCTGACAAGCCGTAACGCCAGCAACCCACCAATTTGTGGCCAAAAAGGGCGGGCCTGAAACAACAGCCTCTTGTAAAGGGGCCAGTCACTACCCGAGAGCTTGGTATTGGTCATTGGTGGATAATTTTTGCACTGCTATACATTAGAATTATAGTCGGTAAACACAATAACTTATATTCGAGTCTGCTGACGGATGAAAATCATTATTGCCGCGATGGTGTCGCCGTACCCCTATCCTTCTCCCGGGATGATATTGCACAGAATGCAATATGTCATTGGGCTCCGCAAACTAGGCCATGACGTTTATTTCATCGAGGAGGTGGATCCTGATTGGTGCGTTGATGCTGAGGGACTGCCTTGCGATTTCCAACACACGATACGGCGGGAATTGTTCCAGGATGTCATGCAACATTTCGGGCTGATGGAAAACGCTTGTCAAATTTATAACCAGGGAGAAGCAACTTTCGGTCTTTCCATGAATTCGCTCGTCGAACTCTCGAAAGATGCGGATATCCTTCTGAATTGGTCAGGCCATCTGAAAACTGATTTTGTTCTACAAAACGCAAACCGGCGCGTATATATTGACCAGGATCCGGTATTTACGCAGCTTTGGAATGCGGAATACGGGCGGGATTTGAATTTCAAGAACCACGACCTCTTTTTTTCCGTCGGACTAAATATAGGTTCCTCACGCACAACGATCCCGGACTGTGGAGTAAAATGGAACCCTCTTCTTCCGCCCGTGGTGTTGGACGATTGGGAGTATGAAATCGATACCTCGCTACATCACTTCACCACGGTTGCTTCGTGGAGCGGATATGGTGATGTTTCCCATGGTGGAGAATGGTACAGCTCCAAATGGACTGAGTTCAAACGTTTTTCCGATTTACCGCAATTAAGCGGGCAAAAATTTGAAGTCGTACTGAAAGATTATCGCAAAGAAGACGAAGGGATCCATCTGTTAAAATCTTCCGGCTGGACGTTGAAGAACGGTGGAGAGATGAAAGATGTGTCGAGCTATCTGGAATACATTCGAAAATCCAGAGCTGAGATTGGGATTGCACAAAACGCATACGTAAAGGCCAATTCCGGCTGGTTCAGCGATCGCTGGTCCCACTATCTTGCAAGCGGAAGACCTGTGCTGGCGCAGTCGACTGGATTCGAAGAAGTTCTGCCGGTTGGAAATGGAATCGTCAGTTTCCGAAATATGGAGGAAGCTCTCGAAGGTATCCAATCGATCAATCTCGATTATCCGGCACAGTGCCGGGCCGCGCGGAACTTTGTTGAGTCCAATCTGGACTACAGAATTACGTTGCCGAAAATGTTGACGACTTGTACGGCTTAATCATGTTATCGAGTGAGCCCCGATTTGTTTTTATTCTTGGGATGCACCGAAGTGGCACGAGCTGTTTGGCCGGCGCACTTCACGCTACAGGCTTAACGCTCGGTCCTGTGAACAAAAAACACCCCGATAACAAGCTTGGAAATCGTGAGAATACCTTAGTTCGGAAAATAAACGATCGAATTCTTGCTGATAACAACGGCAGCTGGAAAGAGCCTCCCGATTTTGTAGAGGTAAGAGCAGAACACCGAAAACACATACAGGAATTCCTTTCGAACTTCGGTTCCAAACAGCTAATAGGCATAAAGGACCCGAGAATGGTTCTCATTTCAGAACCCTGGCTCACGTCTGCAAAATCGTTTCAATTGATTGCGACGTATCGACATCCTATGGCTGTAGCAGACTCGTTGCAAAAACGAGACGCAATTCCGATAGAGCAGGGACTTAAATTGTGGATGCACTACAATCAGCGCTTACTTGAACTTCATCGCAATTATAACTTCCCCGTGGTCGAATACGACTTGAACCAGTATGAAGATTATTGCCGAAATATTTCGGAGGTAGCGGGCAACATGGGGCTGCCTAAAAATGACGAGAGCATTCAACAATTTGTTTCCAGTGAGTTACAACACTCAGGTTCGAATTCAGAAGACATTCCCTCCGCCTGTCGTGAAATTCATTCGAATTTGGTAAGGATTCGATTTACATCATGAAGGACTTCACCGT
>JBKKAT010000457.1:0-7076 GCA_046714535.1 Acidobacteriota bacterium
TCCGGTTGTTCCAAAGAGAGCCAAACCAGCGCCTTTGCTGAATCTGCCAGGAGCACATACGAATGCCCCGCGCTCCACTTTTCATCCGCCGCTTTTAAAAATCGAATGGGGTCAAGCGGATCGAGACTTTCTTCCATGCTTGCCGATGGCCCGAGTTGGAGGGGATGAGCGGCGAGAGTGGCCGTCGTGAAGCGTCGCAGGAGGTCAAACATTTCTGGAAAATCCGGCAATTCGGAGAGGAATCCGACCGGCAAATCGCTGTACGAAATCTCCCAGCGTTCCTTTTTATATTCGGACACTGCAGCAATTCGTTTTCCATCACTCAAAAACTGAGCTACCTCTCCGAAAGCGAGCATGAATCGTCTGTCCGGCTGAATATGAAATGCTTCTTCATGTTTTTTGAACCGTGTATCCAAAGGCTCCCTTTTCTCAGGCGGTTGTTTGTAAACGAATTGATTCTGGCTGGCCTGTGGAACCGTTTTTTTCTGTGGCGTGAGGTAATAAAAGAGCGCAAAAGCTATCGTCACTAAAAGCAAGGAAGCCAGTAATATTCTCTGTCTCATTTTAGTCTGAGTGCTCCGTAACTTCGTCGTTGAAAATTAGCGCGCTTGAAGAAGCATCACTTGTTCTTCTGCGTGATAAGAACTGGACGAGTGGTCCGGATTCCACATGGCCGATGCCCATCGATT
Source organism: Acidobacteriota bacterium (assembly GCA_046714535.1). Taxonomy (GTDB): domain Bacteria; phylum Acidobacteriota; class HRBIN11; order JAKEFK01; family JAKEFK01; genus JAKEFK01. The sequence goes on from JBKKAT010000457.1 coordinate 690, forward strand.
CCCCTTTGATCTTCCAAGCGCGGAATTCATCCGGATGATAATACTTTTTCACCGGAGCATGTTTCTTGGTGGGGCGCAAATACTGACCTAGTGTAAGGATGTCCACTCTAATCGAAACGAGATCGCGAATCACTTCTTCCAGTTCATGGTCTTCCTCGCCCAAACCAAGCATGATTCCCGTTTTGGTAGTGGATCCTGGATACCATTCTTTCGCTCTACGTAACAACTCCAGCGTAACGGAATAATTTCCACCAAGCCGAATCGTCGGATAGAGTCTGGGAACCGTTTCGGTATTGTGATTGAGAATGTCCGGGCGCGCTTCCATCACATTGCGTAGCGCTTGCGGATCCCCCTTGAAATCAGGAATCAGAACTTCGATGGAACATTCCGGCGTGCGTTTGCGAATTTGGCGGATCGTTTCCGCAAAGATGGAACTTCCGCCGTCCGCCACATCATCGCGGTCGACCGAGGTGATCACAGCGTGACGCAAACGCATTTCAGCAACTGCGTCCGCGACCCGCACCGGTTCTTCCAAATCCAGTGTGGCTGGTCTCCCTTTCTGTACAGCGCAATAACGGCAACCACGCGTGCAAATTTCGCCCAGGATCATGAATGTTGCAGTGCCACGATTCCAGCATTCACCGATGTTCGGGCAATGAGCATCCTCGCACACAGTGTTGAGTTTGTGTTCGCGCATGATCCCCTTCAGGCGGTTGTAACCATCCCCACCGGGAAATTTTGCGCGTATCCACTCGGGCAAGCGAGGTTGTGCTGTTTCTGACATTTCTTACCGTAGCAGATCTTTCATGTGGTAGATCATGCCTTCGCGGGTGTAAGCCGAAAATTCCAGGATCCCTGTATCCATCCGGATTGCATCTTCAGGACAGGCTTCCACACAAAGACCGCAAAAAACACATACGCCAAGATCAATATCAAATTGCAATGGATGTTTTTCGATGTTGGGGTCCGGATGATCCGCGCCGATGATGTAAATGCATTTTGCCGGACAAATGGTTTCACACATCATGCACGCAACGCAGCGCGGACTTCCATCTTCGCGTTTTGTCAGGCGGTGCAACGTTCTCACTCGTGGTGACAAGGGCCGTCGCTCTTCCGGATACTGGTATGTAACGGAGCCCCGGTCTTTGCCCTTGATTCCAAACAGTCGCTTGATGTGAATAAACAGATTGCCCCAAAAATGGGCTGCAGTGATTCGTAGTCCTTTTACGATTTCCGGGATGTAAGCTTTTTCGCTGAATGTGCGCTCGCGCGGCGGCGCCGCTTTCATGACTTTCACTTTAATTTCTTTTGGCATTCATAACCTCTTATAAGGGAGTGCCCGCATAGGGGACCGCGGACTTCCAGTCCGCAGCAATTGCAGGCAAGATGCCTGCGGTCCCCTTTAACCCCAGATCATCAGAATAAGGCCAGTGATAAAAATGTTCAACAGAGAGAGTGGCAACAACACATTCCAACCGAGTCGCATCAATTGATCATAACGGAAGCGAGGAAGCGTCCAGCGGATCTGCATAAACAGCCACAAAAACACAATCAGCTTGAAGAAAAAAGCTGAGATTTGCAAAACCGTAATCCAGATTGGCGATAGCAAGAAAATGGTGGACCCAAAATGAAAACCATCTGCTTCGAGAAAAGGTACTTGCCAACCTCCGAAAAAGAAAATGGTTACGAGAGCCGAGATCAAAATCGTTTCCAGAAAATCGGTCAACATAAAGAGTCCGAATTTCATTCCGCTGTACTCAACGAAATAACCAACGATTTCCGATTCCCCTTCCGGCATATCGAATGGATTCCGTTTTGTTTCGGCGAGTCCGGCTGCGCAGAAGAGCAGAAAGCCAAGTGGTTGCAGGAAAAATCCCCACCGGGGATACCAGCCACCGATGGAACCTTTTTGCGCGCGTATCAATTCCTGCAAATCGAGTGTTCCGTAGATCATCAGCAAACCGACAATCGTAGCGCCAAAAGTGATTTCGTAGGAAAACATTTGAGCGCTCGCTCGCAAACCGCCCAGCATGGCGTAGTTATTGTTCGAGGAATAACCGGCAAAAACGACTCCGTAGATTTCCAGAGACAACATCGCGAAGACAAACAGAATCGCAACATCAGTGGTAATAATTGCAAGTGGAATTTCCTGCCCCGCGATCAACACAGAATTCCCGATCGGAATCACAGCGAAAGCCATTAAAGCAAAAAACACGGAAATGATGGGCGCTATCGTATGAAGGAATTTGTTTCCGCCCTTAGGAATCCAATCTTCTTTGAGAATCATTTTGAGCGAATCGGCGGCGATCTGAAAAAGTCCGATGAACCGGAAGGGGCCGATGTTCGCGCGATTTGCGCCGATGCGATCCTGCATGACAGCGCTTTGTTTCCGCTCGACCCAGGTGAGGATGGCGCCCAGGTTCATGACCCAGAACAACGTAACGGCAATTTTTACCAGCGTGATCCAGACAAATGTCATACGCTAATCGGCCGCCGCAGCGGATTCAGGTTGATTGACGAGTTTTCCGGATAAGCCAATGCTGGCGTAACTCAAACCATGAAATTCCGGAATTTCCAACGCGAGTTGATTGAAAACTTCGGAAGGTTCCGGAGACGCAAGTTCGATGTCCAGAGTGTTCGCGAAAACGCGCAATATTTCCAACGAAGGTCGCGCATCTTTGAGCGGTATCACGGCCGGGAAAATGCGTTGCACACGCCCTTGAAAATTCGTAAAAGTACCTCCCTTCTCCGCGTAGGCCGCGGCAGGTAAAACAACGTCAGCATGATTCAGAACCGGATTGAGGTTGGTTCCCTGAAACACCACCGTTTCTATGGGATCGAGCGCGGCCCGAACCGTTTCCGCATTGAATAACTGTTCCAGATCCGTGTGAAAGATGTACAGGAAACGAATCTTGCCTGTCTTTGCAATTTCCAGAAGGGATTTAATCGTGTGGGCTTTGTACTCCGGTAAAACGAACTCCGCACCTTTCGTGTTCGGATTCTTGTCCTTTTTCAGTAGGAAATTATCAGAAGTGGCGTCAGGACGCGGAGGAATGAAAAAGGGCATCAAAGGAATTTTGAGATTCTCGTGAAAAATCTTGCGGAGCCAGTAAAGCTCTTCATTTGTCATCTGCGGTGAAGGAATTACGCCGATCGATTCGACACCGAAAGATTCGATTGCTGCTTTCAACGCGGACCCGGCTTTTGCAATCGCCGAATCCCAATCTGCCGGCTTCAATCCTTCGTTGTCCCTGATCTGCGGCTGCTCGATGCGGTCCACATCCAGCCAGCGATAGTTATATCGGCCTTCATCGCACATCCAGTATTTGTTGACATGCTCATTGTAACGGGGCTTCAAACGTTGGAAGCGTCTTCCCTGCGTCTTATACCGGCGGTCCAGATTATAGTGGACGCGAATGTTGCATCCGTTAGAACAACCCGGACAAACGGACATTTGTTCCTTCAGATACCAGACGCTCATCTGGTATCGAAAATCGCGATCCAGCAAAGCGCCTACGGGACAAATATCCACGACATTTCCGGAATAGTTGTTGTTGAGCTCGCGGCCCGGATAAATATTCACTTCGGAATACGTCGCGCGACTGAAAATTCCAAGCTCACCTGTTTGTGTGACCTCACTCGTAAAGCGAACACAACGCGAACAAAGAACGCAACGTTCCTGATCCAGAATCACATGAGGTCCGATCGGAAATGCTTTCTTCTTTTTTACTTTGTTCTCCACCAAACGACTGTCGTGTTGCGCGTATTTCATGTAATAGTTCTGGAGCTCGCATTCGCCCGCGCGATCACACACAGGACAATCCAGTGGATGATTTAGTAACAGGAATTCCAGAACGGAACGCCGTGCTTCTTTCACTTTATCGTTTTGAGTCCAGACCACCATGTCATCATTGGCGGGGGTGTTGCACGCAATTTGAAGCTTCGGCATTTTCTCGATATCAACCAGACACATGCGGCAAGATCCGACCACTCGCAATCCCGGATGGTAACAGTAGCGCGGAACTTCGATGCTCAGCTGCTCGCACGCCTGAATAATCGTGCGTCCCTTCTCTACCGTAACTTCCTTTCCGTCAATTTTTAAAGTCGGCATATCTAAGGTTAAAAGTTAAAGGTTAAGGGTTAAAGGTTCGGTAGCCGGAGCTTCTTTTAACATTTAACTTTTAACCTTTAACATCTCTCAATGGTCTAATTCCCCGGCGATCATGTTGATTGAACCGAACGTGGGAATGATATCAGCAATCATCAACCCTTCAATCACCTTATGAAATGCAGCCACAAACGGGAAACAGGGAGCGCGAACCCGAACTCGATACGGGATATCTGAACCATCGCTAACGATGTAAAATCCGAGCTCACCATTTCCTCCTTCAACGCACGTATACGCCTCCCCTTTCGGAGGGCGAATTCCGTGTCCGTACATGATCAACTTAAAATGATTCATCAAGCCTTCGATGCTGGTATAGGACTTCTGTTTGGGCGGGATGACAACGGATTTCAAATCAGGATTGACCTGGTAGTAACTGTCTGGCTCCTGGCCTTCCAGATTGGGTGAGACATCAACTTCATGGTCCGCAATCTCTTCAATCCGGCCCATTTTCGCTTCATCCACGGTTTTCGCCGGATCGATTTCTGGCACCTCTATATTGACCGGACCACCCGGCATTTTTTCGAGCGCCTGTTCCACGATGCGCATGCTCTGTTCCATTTCCTCCATGCGCACCAGATATCGATCGAAGTTATCGCCGGTCTCGCCAACAGGAATTTCAAAATCAATATCATCGTAAGCATGATACGGATAAGCGCGCCGGACATCGTAAGGAACGCCACTGGCCCTCAACATCGGTCCGCTAAAAGCGAAATTAATGGCCTCTTCCTTGGAAAAAATACCAATCCCCTGCATACGATCCAGAAAAATGCGGTTGTGCGTCAGCAAACCATCACATTCTTTCAGGATGTCGCGAATTTCCTTAAATTGGACGCGGCACCGGTCTGAGAAATTCGGCGGCAAATCCGCCTTCACCCCGCCAACTCGCGCATAACTCACAGTGACACGCGCTCCCGTAACGTCTTCCACCAGCTCATAGAGATATTCACGCGCTTTGATCATGTAGAGGAAAACGGTGAACGCTCCCAGTTCCATAGCGGAAGCGCCGATGCAGGTGAGATGATCGGTGATTCGCGAAATTTCACTCATCGCAACGCGTATGTATTCGCAACGCGGCGTAACTTTGATTCCCATCAATTTTTCGACACACATGGCATAGCCGAAATTGTTTATGAGTGGAGAAACGTAATTCAAACGGTCTGTCCACGGAAAGACTTGCGTGTAAGTCACGCTCTCGGAATGTTTTTCAAAGGCGCGGTGCAGGTATCCGATTTCCACTTCCGCTTTCTTGACTAATTCCCCTTCGAGATTGAGCACAATTCGAACCACGCCATGCATTGCCGGATGCGAGGGCCCCATGTTGAGCAACATATTGCCCGGAGCGTCGGCTAAGACTTGTTCAGAATTATCGGTACTCACGTTTCGGTTTCACAATCGGCTGTCTTTTATTGATTGGATAATCTTTTGTTAAAGGATGACCCACAAATTCGTCATACATCAGCAAACGGCGCAAATCCGGATGATTGGTGAATTTGACGCCGAACATGTCCCACGCCTCTCGTTCCAGCCAGTTGGCAATTTGCCAGAGAGGCGTCACGGAGTCCACTTCCTCTCCTTCCTGAAGTGGAACTTTTACACGCAATCGCGCGTTGTGAGAAAGCGAATTTAAATGATACACAACTTCGAAACGTGGTTGCTGGCCCAGAAAATCAACCACCGAAAGATCCATCAGCATCTCAAATTGAAACTCATCTTTCAGCGTTTTCATGACCTCCGCAAGACCTTCGCGGCGCACAATTAATGTTTCATCGCCACAATACGCGTGGTAACCCACGATCTGTTTTGCGATTTTTGATCGGATGGATTGAACGAGCTCGCCTTGTTCCATGAGATTTAGAATCGGAAGTTAAACTGCTTGCTTCTGGTTTGCAATTTTCTTTTGCAGTTTCATTAAACCATCCAAAACTGTTTCGGGACGTGGAGGACAACCGGGAATGTAAATATCTACAGGAATTATGGTATCAATTCCTTGCACCGTAGCGTAATCATCGTAAAAACCGCCTGTGCACGTACAAACACCAAACGCAACCACCCATTTCGGGTTGCACATTTGTTCATAGATCCGGACAAGAACGGGAGCTATCTTCTGACTGATGGTGCCCACAACCATCAAAAGATCGGCCTGGCGGGGAGAAAAACGGGGAAGTCCGGCGCCGAACCGGTCAATATCATAGTGAGAACAACTGACCGCCATGTATTCC
>JBKKAT010000458.1:0-3791 GCA_046714535.1 Acidobacteriota bacterium
GAGCAAGCACAGGCACGTTCAGGGTCTGCATCTGTTCGAACATCCGGCCCATTGCTTCAATCAACTGATAAGAACGATCATCGGAAAAATCTTCGGCGTCGATGCCTCCACAGAAGTTTTTTCCGGTCGTGAGGAAAACCACAACCTTTAAGTCTGTACGATAGAGCAAAGAGGCGAGCGCTCTATTGATCTCCTCAACCATATCTGCATTGAAAGCGTTCAGCGGAGGCCGATTCAAAAAGATCTGAAACATGCCCTCTTTGTCTTTGCATGTTATGAATTTTGGTGCTTCTAAAGAGTTTGGGTCCATGATTCCTCAACGAATGCTTTCGAAAGCAACGGAAAGGCCGAGTCCTCCGCTAATGCACAAGGTTGCAAGACCCAGTAGCGGTTTTTCTGCGGTCCGTTTTTTGAGCTCATGAAGTAAGGTTGTTGTAATTCTGGCGCCTGTGCATCCGATCGGATGTCCGAGAGCAATCGCTCCACCGTTGACGTTTAAACGTGCACGATCAAACTTCATCAGTCTTTCACAGGCAATGACTTGAGCTGCGAACGCCTCATTCAGTTCTATGAGCGCAAAGTCATCCAGCTGCAGTTTTGTTCGGGCGAGCAGTTTCTCGGTGGCCGGAACAGGTCCGATTCCCATGATGTCGGGCGGAACGCCTGCTTGAGCGTAATCGATCACACGTGCAAGAGGCGTGAAGGAATGTTTCTCAAGAAACGAAGAGCTAACGAGCAGAATTGCAGAGGCGCCATCCGTAATTCCAGATGAGTTTCCTGCGGTTACAGAACCCTGCTCGTGGAAGACCGGTGGCAACTTGGCGAGACTTTCGATTGTGGTGTCAGGCCTGGGGTGCTCATCTTTATCAATCAATTGTGTTTGTTTTTTTACCTGGACTGTGACGGGGGAAATTTCTTGTTGAAACCGGCCCTCTTGAATTGCCCGGCCGGCTTTCCGCTGCGTTTCTAACGCGAATTCATCCTGTTCTCTCCGGTTAATACCATGAATCTCAGCAAGTTTTTCCGCGGTTTCTCCCATCAGCATGTCGCTTAAGGGATCATGAAAACCGTCCCGGTACATGGCATCCACAAGTTTTCCATGTCCCAAACGGTAACCATCAAATCGTGCCTGGTCCAAAAGATAGGGAACGCGGCTCATGTTTTCGATGCCGCCGATCAGAATACAATCCGCGCGATTCAATTGGATTGCCTGCACTCCCAAAATCAACGCCTTCAGACCCGACCCACAGGCTTTATTCACAGTGAAGGCAGGACAAGAATCCGGAATTCCTGCTCGATACGAAACCTGTCTCGCCGGATTGGGTCCGCACCCCGCTGGTCTGGCATGGCCGAAGATCACTTCTTCCACTTCTTCAGCCTGTACTCCGGATTCTTTCAGGAGTGCCTGCGTTACTGAAGAGCCCAGATCCACAGCGGTTATGTCTTTCAGTGCGCCGCCAAAACGTCCGATCGGCGTTCTTTTTGCGTTTAGCACAAATACGTCTCTATTCATAATTCTCAGCACTACTCAATATAACCCTGAATGGATTCCAGGAACAACTTGGTGATTCGGGCCCCTTCAAATTCCGCTTTTCCACTATGCTCGGCAACGACGGCAAAAGCGACTTTCGGCTTTTTCACTGGAGCAAATCCAATCAGAATGGCGTTGTAACCGGTGGCGCCTTCACCGGCTGTTCCTGTTTTCATCGCCATTGTGAGATTCGGAACGGCGGCCCGTCTTCCCGTACCTTCCGGATGGAGAACCACCTGTTCCATGGCTCTGCTCAACGCAGCGGCTGTTTGTTTGCTCATAAAGGTTCGGAAAACGGTTGGTTTTGGTGCCGAGTACGGAAGTCCAATCATATTCCGGTAATGCAGGAGCAGCCGGGGCGTCATGCAAACTCCTTCGTTTCCGATGGCCGCTGCTACCATGGCCGCATGAAGAGGCGTTATTTTAAGCTGCTCCAAACCAATAGAAAGATTTGCTATGTACCGTTCGTTGATCTCTCCTTCGATGATCTTTCCGAGTTTCAACGGAAAATAATCCCCTTGCAGTTTTGAATCGAATCCAAAGGTGCGCAAATTGGATAACAAATCGGCCGGTTTCATCGCGAAGCCAATTTTAGCAAAACCCACATTACAGGAGACCGCTGTGGCAACATTTACATCCTGAAGTTGTTCATGGGCTTTCCAGCAATAGAAAATTTTGTCATCAGAAAGTTTGAGCGCTCCTTCGCATCGGAGAGGAAAGAGTTTTTCCGGTTTGGGGCCTGATTCAAGCGCTCCGGCCAATGTGATCATCTTGATAATGGACCCGGGCTCGTACATTACATGTGTGGCTACGGCCGTGCCCGGAGGATACACTCTATGATTGCCTTTTAAACTGCTCGCTGCCGCCAGAATATCTCCGGTTTGTACATCCAATAGAACAATCGCTCCTGCATATTTCTCGAGAGATTTGATCGCCGCATGCTGGATCCTGTAATCGAGCGTAAGCGTTGCCTGCCGGTCCGGACGATCATTCAGCTTAGCCAGATAATCTCCACTCGGGTTGCGAAGCAATGACTGCACCGGATCATACAGGATCGTGAAAGCACCTTGAAACGATTTACTTACCAGTGGTAGATTTGCGCGATCGTATAAGAATGTGTACCGCGACGTAGAAAGCCGTCGCTCAATTTCTGACTTAAGTGCGCCTGTTTCTTTTGCAAATTCCTGAATATTTCCTGTTGCCGCCAGTTCTTTTTGTGCCAATTCAAGCTGATTTGTGCCTGCCAGGAAACCGGCGCTATAGAATCGCAAGATATTTTGATCGTTGATTTCTTTTTGGATATGGGACGTGTATAGTAATCCGTCTTCATATCGGGCATTTGTCCAGAGCGTCTTCAAGACCTCTTGCCAGAAGGGAACCGGCGAAAAGAATGCTTTTGTTTTCGCCTGGCGCAGGTACGGTTCTGCCGATGTTTTTCCGCGAAAGAGAAGCTCGGCTGTCCCGATTCTTTCATAGATGCGTCCGCTCATGAGGGGCACCAATTTCCAGTAGTGCAACGTTTCCAACGCGTCGGGGTAGTGGCCGGAGAGGATCAATTGATCGGAATTGCGGATTTGAAAAAAGAAAAAACCATAAATAGCAATAACCGTCAGACAGATTGCCAAAAAGGAAAATAGGAATCTGTTTCGCCTTGGAGTGCGGAAGAACAGAAAAATCTTATCTTTGTTCAAACGCATTGCTCGTGTTTATATGTGTGAATTCTTGAAGTTTATTTGAGCAGGATTCCTACTTCTGCGCCCCGTCCAACTCCGAGTGTGCGTGCAGCTGAACCTTGATTTTGGGCGATCTCCAGAAAGTTTGTGCTACCAAAAAGACCGATCACTTCCCCTTTTTCCGCTTCGGCATAATATTCTTTAAGACCGTTAATTTCCTGTTTTGCAATCAGGATTTTTACGTTATTGCCAGGCACTTTCTCGTGTGCTGCCTCCAGATCCTGCCGCGAGATATTCGTGATCAGATTGCCGAATCGGTCAACATGCATGACGGTTCCTTTCAGCAACGCGTCTCCCACCATTTTAGCTTTTGGTAATGACATTTTTGAATATTCACTGATGGGATCTCCAAAATTCAGCATGTCTGTTCCGCGGGCTAACCATGCTGCCGCGGGAGCGAAAATATCGCGTCCGTGGAAGGTTTTGCTGACCTCGGGAAGCATGAGATGTTCCGCTCCGATTTCAACGACAGTCGATACCGGTTCCACGACGTACACCAGAGATAAGACTCCGTTGTCCGGCGCAAC
>JBKKAT010000459.1:0-2930 GCA_046714535.1 Acidobacteriota bacterium
GTTCGAAATATTCGCAACATGGGGTTGCAAACCGAACCAAAAGCGGAAATGTACTTTCCCATGCACCAGGCGAACTTTGACTTTGACTTTTATGCACCGAAAGAATTGTTGATCCGCACAAAGCCCGATGCAAAAAACGTAATTGCGGATGCACGAAACATCATCCGCTCGATCGATCCGGGTCTTCCCATATCCCATGTGATGACGCTTGATTTCGTCCTTGGAAGAGAAATTACGGACCGGCGGATCACAATGATTTTGCTTGTCTCGTTCGCGCTGCTTGCATTACTTCTCGCTTCAACGGGAATTTATGGAGTCCTTTCTTATTTTGTGAATCAACAGATTCCGGAGATTGGAGTTCGATTGGCACTCGGCGCGCAACCTGTATCCATTTTACTGTTGATCCTGAGAAGAGGTCTCTCCCTTGGAGTGTTAGGAATCGTTTTGGGGACCGGGTGCGCAATCGCCCTCACGCGAATCCTGCAATCCTTGCTTTATGGCGTGACTTCAAAGGATCCGGTTACATTTGCTGTGGTCATCGGCGTGCTTTTCGCAACGGTCACGCTCGCGTGTTTATTGCCCGGACGCAAAGCAATGAAAGTGGATCCACTGACAGCATTGCGAAACGAATAAGTATGGAGCGCCCGCTTTAGCCGGCATTATGGGTCGCAGGCTTTAGCCTGGCTTTAGCCTGCCGTCACGATTTCTCCCTGCTTAGGCACGAGACAGAAGGAACAGTTAATCTTGTCCTCTGCAGTATGATGATAAATCACTACACGTTTCGCGAGAGTTTTCAGCTTTTGTTCCGGGATTTTTTCCAGCAACCACGGAGTAATAAACAGAACATCGAGGTTCGATTGTTCCAGTAAACCTGCGGGCTCTTCCGTATCGCCAACAAAATAAAAGCTTTTATTTTTCCAATCCACCCTGTACGAGTAATGATCGACCTTTCCATGAGGACTGGGGATGGCTATGATATTGATATCACTGACTCGCGCCTGATGTTTCTCCCATTTTGCTCTCGATTCCGCTGGAATCTTCTGCAAAACATCTGCCGGACCGAGTACTTTGCATCCAACTTTTGATTGCAATGCGGCATCGAAATGGTCTTTGTGTTGATGCGTAATCAGGCAATACGCGTTCTTGCGTGTTTCTAATAGTCCCGGTTCGTAGGTCATGTACCCGAACGCTCCCGATTCGTAAGGGAAGTCGGACAACAGAGTTGTAACTCCGTCTGTTATTTCGAAAGCTTCATTTCCGAGAAAACGTATTTTGAGTTGCCCCGACTGTTCCGGAGCGGCAAATAATAGAGTGGCGATCTGAATCAGAATCATAGTTAGATTTTTGCACGATTGCAGGCAATGGACGAGAGGTTCGGGGTAAAATTGCATCAGAATGGTGCGTGCAGGTGGATTTCATGCATGAGAAGCATAGAGTCACAACTGGAACAATGCGAAAACTGATCTTTCTACTACTTCTTCTCCTTCCTACTCTGTGCTTTGGTCAGAGTTTTAAAAACTTCGACGATTTTTTGTCGCAGTATGAGAATGCTTCCCCTGATACGCGCGCTGAATTGGCGCAGTCCTTCATAAAATTGCAACAAACACATGGTGGATTTCCGTTGATTGAAAACGACGGAAGTGTGTTGTTTTTCTACCTGGGAACCGGAAGTGAAAAAGATGTACGACTGGTCGGTGATTTTCGCACTCGCAGCTTCTACAACATCTACTGGGATGAACAAGGAGAAGCGATGTCGCGCGCAGCTCAAAATTCTCCGTTATTTTATAAGCGGCTAAAGTTCGAAAAAGATGCGCGGTTGGACTATAAATTTCTGGTGGATGGAAAGTACATCACAGATCCACTGAATCCGCGCACAATCGAACGCGGAACTGCGCCCGCTTCGAAGGATGAACCGGTGGCAAAAGCATCCCAGCTTGTAATGCCCGAATATGTTTTACGGGAAAGCGAAACCCCGCAGAGCATTCCTCAAGGAAAATTGATTGTGGTGGAAGAAGAATGGGCAAAACCACAGATCACGATTTATCTTCCTCCGGATTATGATGCTTCAAAAAAGTATCGGGTCCTTTACACGGCCGATGGAAGCGCGTGGATTCAATTCACCAGGCTACCGGCCACACTGGATCGTCTCATCACAAACCGGGAAATCGAACCGATCATAGCGGTTATGATCGATTCGGCTGAAGATAGGCGAACCTGGTACTATTACAACCCGCAATACATAGCTTATCTGGAGAAGGTTGTTGGTTACATCGACAACCACTATTCCACCGGGACAACTCCTGAAGATCGTGTGCATGCGGGAAGCTCTGCCGGCGGGGCGATCACTTTATACGTGGGATTGCAGCGGCCGGATCTGTTTAGAAACCTGGCGATGTTGTCACCCTCCTTAACCGGTCCACCTCATTTTTATGAACCATATTTTAGCGGTCATAAACGTCCTGACCCGAAATTGAAACTTTGGCTGAGCGCCGGCAGCTATGAAGGATACATCCACAGCGATGCTCTCACGATGGAAAAGTATTTCAAGAAAATGCGTTTGAAATCGAAGATCGAGTTCACACATGAGGGGCATAGTTTCGGCCACTGGCGCCGAATGGCAGCAGAAATGCTTCCCTACTTCTTTGCAAAAAGTTCGAAATAGCTGGCGCCCGGCTGAAAGCCGGCGAATAGCAATGCGGGCGCTCATTTTGTAGTGGTATGATTCGAAAGTCTCTTCCGGGCCGCTCTGGTTTGATCCTTTTGATACTGGTTCTGTTTGCGATCAGACTTGCGGACGCCGTTTCAATCAACGGCTGTTGATGACATTGGCATGGATCAGTTGCGGATTGTAAACAAGTAATACACCCAAAAACGGCAGAGGCTCTGAGCTTCCGGGACTATGGAGCGCTGGCCTCTGGCGGGCATTATGG
>JBKKAT010000460.1:0-3093 GCA_046714535.1 Acidobacteriota bacterium
AAATTGATGCAGACATAACCAAGAAGCTCCGGCGCGCTAAACTTTAAAGGGCTCTGAAAGGTGGAAGTCCATTGGGACCGAAACGGCCGGAACGGAAGGGACACTAGCCAGCCAGCCACGGCATAGGCGGGACGACTCTGGAATCTGTTATGCTCCGGTGAAAGCAATAAGCGCGGATCTCGTGCAAGTTCCAGGAAATTCCATGAATCAATGTTGATGGTCAAGTGTAAAAGTCCGCGAATATCCTGGACAAAAACGCCCCCGGTGGATATAAGAGAATCGGGAGCGCGAGGAGAAATGAGAAAAAGCAGGTTAAGGCCTATCACAAAGCATCCCGCAACCACTGCAGTTTTAAGAGCAGAAGGACGCATGGAATCACGGAAGAATTCGAATCTAACGTGAATGGCTCGTACGAGTATAAGAAATACTGTCAGGAGTAAAAAGAATTCTAACGATCCACTGATGAATCTAAAAAGTCCACGAATAAAAGTCGAATCATTCTTCAAGAAATATTTGTCGAGAGAAATTGACACTACGGTCTGATTGCGACTGAACAAATCAACGGATTTTCTGATTCCATTGATTTCGAGATCTACCATGCCCGAGTGAGGTGTGGCAAAGAATTGAATCGACTGCCTATCAAAGAAATATCCGTTTAGCCACAGTTCGGCGGGCTGATCCTTTGTTGAAATGAAAATTTCGTTCTTTAATTCCCAACCCTGTGAGCTTTTTATACGAATCTTCTGCCGATGAAACTGGTCAAATTTCGGAGAGGAGACCCAAACCACACTGCCTGTCGCATCCTTTGAGCCTCGCTGGCCCGTCGCTGTCACGTCAATTCTGGCAAAATGTTTGGGAAACAGGACCACAATCAACAATGAAAAACACAGAACGAAAGGTAGAGAAAAAGGCAGAGTTTCTTTTAACTGTTTGACCCCCCGGGTTAACTCTTCAGAGAGTTGAATCGAAAATTCCTGTGGATTCAGGCTGTTAATGTCATTCAATTTTTCAAGCTTAACATGACAAAGGCTTAAAGGTCCCAGGATTTCATGTTATTATCCGCTCGAATGGAGAAAGCGACGGATCGAAAAATCTTTTTCTTTTCTTACGGAACAGTCTTAACGGCGATTCTGATTTCACTTCTGCAGGGATTCTTCTTTGCCTTAGATGGCCAGTGGACTTTTTATAACGTGGCAGCCATCGGCCTTGCTGCGGTAAATTGTTTTCTGGGAATCAAATTCCTTCTGAATCAATCTACACAGCTCCTTGCGCGCGTCATTTTGCTATACTTCGCACAACTTGCGTTTTTCGCAGTCAGATTGATTGGAATCGAACCCACTTCGGCGCCCAGGCTACTTGAGGTCGCACTGCTGCTACTGCATGCTGCGGTGGTGGTTTCCATGATTATTTCCCGCTTCAGAATTACAGTTTGGCCGGTTGTCATGCTCGTGTCTGTGATCGTTGCAGCCCTGATTTTTGTTAGTGAAACAGTCCTTCCATCAGGAGTGAAACCATCTCCTAAACCGGTTGCAACGCGAGATTGGGCCACCGTGGCGCAATGGCATCCCGTGCTCGAGACTGTATATCGTCCTTCATCCGTGCACAAGGTTTTTTATTCGGAGAATCCACACGACTATTTCAGCCAACCAGACGGCGGAAAGACTCAATGGTGGTTTCGCACCGGCGGCAATGCTGAGGCGGAAGTAATCCACGGCGCGGATTCAGTGCGTGTGAATATCAAGAAAGCAGAAAGTAAAACTCCGTACGATATTCAATTGAACTTGACGCATTTAAAGGTGGAATCGGGACGTCCCTATAAAGTTCAGTTTCGTGCGCGATCCGATCGGCCACGTAGCATTTTTGTGGGATTTTCAAGATCGCATGAGCCATGGACCGGTTTGGGTTTGTACAACAAAATCGAATTGAATGCCGAATGGCAAAATTTTGGATTGGATTTTACAAGCACAGCAGAGGATAGCAACGCGCGTATACATTTCGATATTGGCGAAAGCGATATTCCGGTGGAATTTTCTGAGGTAAAACTGCTGCGAATGCCGGAAGGGAAGCCTGTGAATCCGGTCCGCTCCAACTATTTCGTCGATTACAGGTTCAATGCTCTGGGATGCCGCGGTCCCGATTATTCAATACCGAAACCTGCAGGGTCCCGGCGCATCCTGATTCTCGGTGATTCTGCTGCAATGGGTGCGGGGGTGCATGAAAAGGATACCTTGTCCGAACAAATGCAGAGTCTCTTGAAGAAAAGCTATGAGGTAATCAATTGTGGCGTTGACGATTACGGCGTTCAACAGGATCGCCTGTTTTACAAATTTTTAGCTGGCCAGTATCAACCGGATCTTGTCGTATTAGTCCTTACAAGAAATGCCAACAGAACAGTTCTGGAAGAGTTCAATAAAAAGGAACCTTTATTTCATACATGGGCCAGTATGCGAATTTTTTTAAACCCGTACAATTTTTCAGCTTCTCTTGATGAAATCTTGCAACTGAACAGGCGTCTGAAGAACGATGACTCGAAATTGCTTGTCGTTTCCTTCAGAAACAATTCTGATTATGCCGGATCTACCGAACAAGGGAAACAATGGAATGAATTAACCCGGGCGGTTTCCAAAGAACTGGACGATGCAAACATCCCCTGGTTGGATCTCGATAAAGCTTTGCACTCGAAGAACCGCGATCGCGATTTGATGGTTTTGCCGCCAGGTGATGATCGTCCGAATCACGTCGCTCACGCTATTGCAGCACAGGAAATATTGCGCTTTCTTCAAAAGAAAGGTTTGATGTAAAACCGTCCAGCAGAGTAGCCTTTTCGCATGATCAACTGTCAGCTTTCTGTGTACCCTGTGGAGTTTCAAGCCAGAGGATCAGGAGTGCGAGAGCTGTTGCAAATACCGGCCAGTATATGTACCGATAACACGTTGCGGGTGCAAAAAAGAAGTAAGGAGCAATATAAAACAGTGAGGATGCCGCTAATAGAGTAGCACTCCTTGATGTGCCGCGGATGAAAAGCAGAATTATGATACCACCCGCAAGGACATAAGTAATTGCTTTGAAAAGAAAAGTGCAATTGTTGTATAG
>JBKKAT010000461.1:0-7413 GCA_046714535.1 Acidobacteriota bacterium
GGTTAAAAACGATCTGTGCGTAGCGTTCATAGAAAAGATCAAAGGATTGGCGGTCCTTTTTTACGACTCCGGCGATCAATACTGAGTCATTCATGCATGTATTGTAGGTGTAAGATGTAAGAGGCTCAAGGGGCTCAAGCAGACGGAGGAACTTTAATCGGCTTAAATATTACATTACGAGTGAGTTCCTTCTGTTGGATTGTTAGCTGGTAAAGCATTTCCTGATAGCGGACCAATTCTTCATTCTTTCTTCTCTTCTTATGCTGGTATGTGCCATCGGGCAGCAACATACGCAATTTCACATTATCCATAAAGAAGAGATCCAACGCGGTGCGCAATTTCGCTCTGCCTTCTTCACTCAGAACCGGAAAAAACAGTTCGACCCGTCTGTTCAAATTTCTCGGCATCCAATCAGCTGAAGAGCAATAGTATTCCTCATCTCCCCCGTTGTTGAAATAAAAAATTCTCGTGTGCTCCAAAAAACGATCGATAATACTTCCAACGATGATTCTGTCGCTTATTCCTTTGATTCCTGGACGCAAACAACAGATGCCCCGTATGCCCAGTTTTATCTGTACACCGGCAGCTGACGCTTCATAAAGAGCGCGTATGATTTCGGTATCCACGAGTGAATTCATTTTTGCGTGAATCATCGCGATTTGTCCCGATTTTGCGCGTTCCGTTTCGCGATTGATCAAATGCAGTAATCTCTCGCGAAGTCCGTGCGGCGCCATCGTCAATCTCGAAAATTCAGGAGGATCACTGTAGCCGGTGATGGTGTTGAAGAATCCTGACGCATCCATCCCGAATCCTGCATCGGCTGTCATCAGACCGATATCTGTATATAAGCGAGCGGTGCGATCGTTGTAATTTCCTGTGCCCAGGTGCACATAGCGCCTGATTCCGTCTTTTTCGCGGCGGACGACCAGCAATATTTTTGCGTGCGTCTTGAGTCCGACAAGTCCGTAAATTACATGGGCTCCCGCCTTTTCCAGATGTTTCGCCCATTCAATGTTTCGTTCTTCATCGAAGCGGGCCATCAACTCCAGCAACACGGTCACCTGTTTTCCTTTGCTGGCAGCACGCGCCAGTGCGCGAATGATCGGAGAATCGCCGCTGGTGCGATACAGGGTCTGCTTAATCGCAAGCACATCCGGATCTTCAGCAGCTTTCGTCACGAGTTGAACAACGGGATCAAAAGATTCGTAAGGATGATGCAGCACGATGTCCTTTTCCCGCAACAGCGGCCAGATGTTCTCTTGTTGCTCAAACTCTGCCGGCATCTGCGGAGGCAATGGTTTGTACCGGAGATGGTCCAGCCCCGTAATGTCTGCAATCGTCGATAAGAAGCGTGGATCTATAAACGATGTATGCGCGTAGATCTGACTCTTATCCACAGGCATGAGTTCCAGAAGAAAATTCATCAAGCCGGCCGTCATTCCTTTTTCCACTTCTAATCGCACGGGTGGATTTGTGCGACGTTTCAGCAATTCCCCTTCCATCATTTCCAACAAATCGGGGATTCCTTCATCGTCCAGTTCGACTTCCGCATCGCGCGTGATCCGAAACACGGCATGCTCCCGGATTTCCTGTCCTGTAAATAGTCGTGGCAAGTATCGGCGGACAACTTCGTCCAAAAAAATGAAGGCGTGTTCACCGGGCGGAGAGGGCAACCGGAGCAACCGGGGAATTCCGGAGGGAATCGGGACCAGCGCATAGCGCTCATTTTCTTCTCCAGATGGCGGACCCAATCGAACCCCAACGTTGAGGCTCAAATTCAGCAAATTCGGAAAGGGATGAGCCAGATCCAACGCCATGGGGGTCAGAACGGGAAAGATCTCTCCTTCAAAACGTTTTTCGACAAAAGACGTTTGTTTTGGATTGAGTGAATCATAAGAATGAAGAATGATTTGATGTGCTAGCGCCTGCGGAATGAGTTGCTGTTCAATGGTTTCATACAATTGTGAAATCGTACTGCGCACAGCTTTGGAAACGGCGGCAAGAGTTTCGTGAGGCGTAAAACCGGCCGCATCGGTCCTCAAATCCCCTTCTGCAATCCGGCGTTTGAGTCCCGCAACACGCACCATGAAGAATTCATCGAAGTTCGAAGCAACGATGGATACGAATCGAAACCGCTCTAACAGCGGAGTCGCAGGGTCCATGGCTTCTTCGAGTACGCGATCATTGAATGCGCACCAGCTCAATTCGCGGCTGATGTAAAACTCAGGATTATCGAATTCGACCTTCATGACGATTCGACAGCGTTCGTCTGGTGGAGTTCGATGGATCTGCCAAAAATCTCTTTAAAAAGATCGCTCTTGTTTTGCAGAGAGAGCTTCTCCATGGCAAGGTCCCCGTCTGCTTCGACTTCCAGAAGATAACGTCCGCGCTCTTCGTCCGGCACAATTTTCAAGGTCTGGATTTTTTTGCTGTAATCCTGATCGAGGGCGTCCGCGACCCGCAGAATTCCAGCAAGTTTGCTGACAATCATGCGGGATTCCCGGTCCAGAGATACATAAGGAAGATGGGATCGAGTGGGAGGAGACTTTCGATGATAGCGCGCGATATTTGCGATGAGATCCATATCGGAACGGGACAAACCAAAAATTTCGGAGGAGGAAATAATGTACCAGGTGTGTTTGTGGTGGGAGCGATCGCTGATGAAACTACCCACATCATGGAGAAGAGCCGCGACCTCCAGATACAAACGTTCTTTTCTTCCGAGCCTGTGTTCGTCCTGCAATTGATCGAACACAGTGAGAGCAAGTTTGCGGACCTGTTCAATATGATTTTCATTGGAATGATATTTCGCGGCCAGCCCGCGAGCGGACGCAAGGATCTGTTCATCGAAGGATTCCAAGCCGGCACGCTGGGCCATATCGAGAAGAATGCCGGCGCGGATGCTCACGCTCATTACATGAATGCGCTCAACCTTCGTGCGTTCAATGATGCTCCGGTACGCCATCAGAGCCGGCACAAGAATTTCCGCCTGTGGATAGTTCAAGCTGTAACGCCGGACAATCTCTTCCGTATCAAAGCGGGATACATCCGTTGTGAACTTTTGAAACATTTTCCGGTCTACGACCCAGGTATTGTTCCCGTTCATTTCAGCATCAGTCCCGCCAATTTGGCGCGCCGCAAATCGAATGTCGCCGCCCAGAGCAATCATTTCCTGTGCACGATCGAAGGGAATGGTATTCCCAATCGTATCGATGGTGTTTTTGATCTGGCGATCGAGGAGTTTTAGACGTTGTTTCCATTCCCCCTTTACGCCAACCAGAGATTGGCGAAGCCGCACGGCGCCTAGCGCAAAAGTGCCGAAATGAAGAGGCTTGCCGGCCTGTAAGAAAGAGATATCGGTGCTCCCTCCACCCACTTCTACGACCAGAGTGTTCTGGCTTTGCAAATCAATGTTTCCGCGCGCCGTTTCATGAATCGCCATATAAGTGAGGCGATTTTCTTCGGAACCATCGATTACATCGATTTCAATACCGGAGCGCAAAAAAGCCCGGTCAATAAACGTATCCGCATTTCCGGCTTCACGGATGGCGCTCGTTGCAACCGCGCGATAACGCGAGACATTGTAGTCCTTCATCACATGCGAGAAATCAACGAGCGATTGGCAAACGGTTTGAATCGTTTCCTCCCTCAAGTTCCCGTGAGCAAATGTGTCTTTTCCGAGAGAAACAGCCCGGTTCAGATTTTCCAGAGTCCGCAAGGAGCCGTCCGCCTGCGCCTCGGAGATTTCCATCCGAATCCCGCTCGAGCCTACGTCGATGGCCGCAACAATAACCGGCTGGTTTCTATCCATAGCAAAAGTATAGAACAATCATCGCAGAATGGTAGGCTGCGGGGGTGTAAATTCTGTGTTGCTAAAGCGCTTTATTGAGGGCGTGGAGGAATTGCGACGCGTCGGAGAAACGCTCTCTCGTGTCATCCTCAAGGGCACGATCGATGGCTTTTGCCACTTTTCTGGGAATGTCCGCAGAATGTTCGCGAATCGGAGTAAATCCTCCCCGCAAAATAATCTCGACCGGATCTTTGCCGTTGGGAAAATAGCGCGGGGATTGCGAGGTCAACATGTAGTAGAGAGTTGCGGCGAAGCTCCAAACATCGCCGGCGGGACTGCTGAAGCGAAACCGGGTCAATTGCTCGCGTGGCATAAACATCGCGGCGTTCAGCGTCGATCCGGTGGCAGTCATACCCGAGAAACCGGCCCGTTCAAAGGCGCGGGCCAGTCCAAAATCGACAAGCTTTGCGGTGAATTTGTTCTGCCCCTGGAGAAGGATGTTGGAAGGCTTGATCGCGCGATGCACGTATCCCTTCTGGTGCGCGTGAGCCAGCCCCTCTAAAACCTGCAAACCGATCCAAGCCGCCTCCTCCAACGGGAGAGATCCACCTTTCTTTTGCATCCACTCCTCTGCATTTCCTCCGGAACAATACTCCATCCCGAAATAAAAACCGCTTCCAGCAGAACCGTGCTCATATGTTTCTACAATATTAGAATGACGCAATTCTGTAACAGCTTCGATTTCGCGGTGAAAACGCTGTCTCGATTTTTCATCCACCGCCACTTTTGCCAGCATGATTTTCAGAGCCACTTTGGTGGAATCCTCTTTTCGTTGCGCGAGATACACAGCCCCCAGAGTGCCCCGCCCGAGCATCCGTTCGATTTTGTAACCGGCGATGTTGCTCAGGGATGCCTCTTCCTGTCCTTCTTCCCGCTGATGCATCAGCAAATGGACGAGGACTCCCACCGGATTGAATTTGGCTTCTGTCCTGCATCTTTCGCAGATGTAATCTCCCAAACGACCGGAGGACACTTCATCGGAAACATCCTTATCGCATTGTTCGCATCGTACAGGTTCCGGTTTGGGTGGTGCGGCCGCGTGGTCCACTTCGGTTTTGCATTGTGGACAAATGAAAGTGCCTTCGATCCAGCGGCAGATTGCCTGAAACTCTTCCGGAATCTCTTTGTGACAACGGCAACACAATGAAGGGGCTTGGATTCGCACAAGAAAAACCGTTTCGCCAACACCAATCGTATCGCTGTCTATGAGATCAAGGTCCGGCTGTTTTCGTTGTGCGGCTTCTTTCGGAGACTCCCCTTCTTTGCGTCCGCCATACTTCTTGCCGTTGACGTAGGTGCCATTCAGACTGCCAAGATCGCGGATCCGCACATCGGGTGGATTCACTTCGAGCATGAAATGGTGGCGCGAGGCAGTTGTATCTTCTTGCGCTAATCGCGCGTGACAATCGCGGGCGCGACCAAAGATGAAGGTGTCATGCTCCTCGAATATAAACGCTTTGCCGCGTATCGGCCCTTGCGTAACTTCTAATGTAATCTTGCCCGGCATGATGGATGCTGAATCAATAATTATAAATACTTTTTGAACAGAAGAACGCGAA
This sequence comes from Acidobacteriota bacterium, assembly GCA_046714535.1. Lineage (GTDB taxonomy): Bacteria > Acidobacteriota > HRBIN11 > JAKEFK01 > JAKEFK01 > JAKEFK01. The sequence goes on from JBKKAT010000461.1 coordinate 5,410, forward strand.
GATTGTGTAAGAATGGGGATCAGGAGATGGCGAAGAGATAAGGAGATTTTATTTTTATCCCCTTATCTCCTCTATCTCCCTATCTCCATTCTTACACGAGCTAAATGCTTGTTATCCTCTTATCGGTTGCAGCAGCGGCCTGGGGGGATGTTGTGTCCGTGCGGACAAAGCGGCGGGTGGCCTAAGAAAGAGCAGATCCGTTCGGCGACATCCTGGCTAATGATGTGCTCTAACTGACAGGCTTCATCCGATGCTTCGCGCGTAGAAAGCCCGAAAGTCTGCGCAAACAAACATTCGCCTAAGCGGTGACGCCGGATGATATCGCGCGCACGCGTCTCTCCTTCGGATGTGAAAGAGATGGAACCGTTGTCCATTTGAATCATCCGGATCGATCGCAAGTGCGACATCATTTCCTCTTTCAAGATCCGGACTTCCATGGCACTCTGACGATCCAGCCTATTCTCTTCGTGCAATAGCCAGAGCTGCTCCATCGCATCATCAATGTCATCTTCAATCTGCTTCACCAATGAAGTCGCAGCGATCAGGTGTCCATGGTTCAATTCAATTTGACGATCCGCAATGCGGCCGACTGCAAGATCATGAGTGACCATCAAAATCGTCAAACCTTCCCGTTCATGGAGTTTCATTAAAAGCCGGATAATATCCCGTTCATTCTCTTCATCGAGATTGCCGGTCGGCTCATCCGCCAGTAGAATTTTCGGCTCATTGATCAAAGCGCGGGCAATGCAAACACGCTGCTGCTCCCCGCCTGAAAGCTCCGATGGTAAGTGTTTGAGACGATCGCCAAGTCCAATTCGGGCCATTAAATCAGTTGCCTGCTCCTGATCCACGATGCTGTGGAAGTACTGCGCCAGCATCACATTTTCCAGCGCAGTTAGATGAGGCACAAGGTGAAATTGCTGAAAGATCATCCCAACTTTCTGCCGCCGAAAGGTTGTCATCTCCTTTTCCGTAAAGCGGCTCGTTTCTTTTCCATCAATCAAAACCGAACCGGAGCTCGGGCGGTCCAGGAGTCCAATGATGTTCAACAGACTCGTCTTACCTGAGCCGGAAGGCCCCATTACCGAAACCCATTCGGCAGGCACAATTTCCAGATTGAATTGATCCAGCGCTTTCAGGCCGTTCTGATAAATTTTCGTCACATCCTTCAGCTGAATCATTGCTATGCTTCCTTCAAGACCAGTGCTGCTGGCCGATTTACCGCCCGTGAAATCGGAAAAATCGATGAAACAACCATTAAGAATAAAGAGAAGAACAACGTGATCAGTAAGACAAGTACACTCGGCGCAACATAAGACTGAAACAATACTTTTCCAAGGACTTGCGCCATCAAAAATCCAACAATGTAGCCGATGATTCCGCCGGCGAGACCCAGTACAAGCAGCTCCGATGTCAAGACCGAAGTGATTTGCTTTCTTCTTGCGCCCAGAATCCGCAAAAGTGCAATCTCGGATTGTCGCGAAAGAAGAGTCGCAGAAACAGTGGTATGGATGCAGAAAAACAGAATCACGAAAATCAACGAGATCACCAAGCCCATCAGTTTCGAAATCTTATCAAGAATGGAAGATTCGGCTGCCGCAATTTTCCGGATCACCTGGAACCTGACTTCCGGATGCGCGCGCACGAGTGACGCGAATTGTTTTTCGACTTCCGGCAAATCCCCCAACACGCTGAGTAAAACTGCGTGGTATCCGCGTTCATTTCCACTTAACTGCTGAGCAATCCGGACCGGAACAAATACCTGATCATCTTCCGCTTCCCCGCTCTCCACAAAACCGCCTATCGGAAGAACCAATGCCGATTTGCCATTGACCTCCAGGCTCTTTTCGCGCACGCCAGGCGGCGAGGAAAGGCCGCCCTCCGGAGAATTATTTTCTGCCTGAATCTTCTTTGCGAAGCGGGTTCCAACGTAAATGGCATCTCCGGTAAAACCGGTCTGATGGTTCTTCCAATTCTGGGAAGGGAAAAGTTTTCTGTATGCGT
>JBKKAT010000462.1:0-10539 GCA_046714535.1 Acidobacteriota bacterium
GGTTCGCTGCGCTCGCAATCGAATCTGGTTGTGAATGGATCACCACTGACGGTGATTACTCACGTTTCGAAGCATTGACTTGGCGACGGCCTTTTTGAACTGAATATATACTGCAAACGCCGATCCCCCCACGCCAGCGTTGCGCCAAACGATGCGGCAAGCTCCAGGAATTGCGGCGGCTAATCGTATTCATACTGTTTGATTTTACCGCAGAGGACGCCGAGTACGCAGAGGGGCCTCAGAATTTTGTTTTACTTTGACCCTGCGCACTCCGCGTACTCCGCGGTGAATTCTATAGTGTTTTTACTTCTAACGGCGCGATTGCGGAGAGGTTTCCGTAATCACGATCTTTGTGGAGGATCGTGAGTCCATTTCGCAACGCGCAAGCTGCAATCAGACAATCGATTCCGGACCGCACTGTTATTCCACTTCGGCGTGCAGAACGAAATAGCTCCACGGCATGAGAAAACACATCTTCCGTTAATGGCGATTCAACGATCTGAAAGGAAAACATTGCTTCTCGAGCGATCCTGAATGCAGCTTCATCCCGGAAACCTTGAAGCACCTCTTGAATTACAGGCAAACAGGTTACGATTTCTTCCAACTCAACGACCGATTCGATTTGTAGAGGATCGCGTTTTCGAAACGTTTCGATCCATACCGAGCTATCTACGAGATACACGTTTGTTTGTGCTCCGTTTCTCTTTCACGCGGTCGCGCCTCATTTCGGACAACTCCCCTTCCCAGAGTCCAGTGCCCGCCAATTCCAAAATGCGGCGCGCTTTGATTCGTCTGACGAAGTCCTCCAATGCCCGTTCGATCGCTCGTGAATAAGTCCGCTCTCCACTGAGCCGAGTGGCTTCCTCCAAAAGATCCTCACGAATCACAACATTTGTACGTTTCATGTGTATTATGTTAGATCATTTTTTGCATAGAGTCACGGAGCAACACGGGGAAGGACTTTTAGAATTTTACCGCAGAGGACGCAGAGGACACAGAGTTAACTAGAGTTTAATATGATTTAACTCTGCGTACTCTGCGGTGAATTCTTCAACGGGTTTCGTCGGGAGGGCTTTTCGATTCGCGATACCAGCGAACGCCGGCGAGGTATTCTTTGTCTGTCGTTTTGAGTTGTGTGAGTGACCGTTTCGGATGCAAATGCACACAGGCAACATAAATGGCATTCACCAGAGCCATCGGAGCCGCATAAGAACTTAAAAACGATGGACTGATGGTTGATGCGAGAAGGTAATTTTTGCAATAGCGCGCGACCGGAGTTGTTTCACTGTCCGTAATCCCAAAGGTAGAGACTCCCTTGCTGGCCGCGCGTTGCGCCGCTTCCACTGTCACGCGTAAACATTGACCGAAACTGATCGCAATCAACAAATCCGCCGCTGTTAAAAGTTTTACTTTGTGTTGGACAGTACCCTCACTTCCAATCGCTGCTTCCGCTCGAAATCCAAGCACCGTCAAACTGTACGCAAGATGGTAAGCGATCGACGCCGCGAGATCCTGACCGACCACAAGAATGTTTTTGGAACGATCAATCAATCGGGCAAGTTCGATGACCCGATCCCTCGAAAGATTCGATCGCAGATCATTCACATTTTCCAGCGCTTTTTGCAGCGTATGATCTATGTGATCTTCCACGCTTCGTTTTTCTCTGGTGGCCGCCTTCAAAACGGTATAAGGAGTGATGCGGGAAATGAAGTGCTGGCGCAAATCGTTTGCAAAATCGGCAAACTTTTTGTAACCCAGTGCCTGTACAGTTCTTACAACGGTTGCAGCATCAACATCATAGCGTTTTGCCAGTTCCCGCGATGAAAGAAAACAGGTCTCTTCCGAATGATCCAAAATGGAACGGATTAATTTCTGTCGCTGCGGCCCGAGACGCGCTTGAAGGCCAACAAATCTCTGCTCCAGATCGCTTGCCGGCGCTTTTCCGTCATTCTGATTTTTTGTTTTGGTTTTCATTGTCCGTAACCCAAGGGCGCGAAGACGCAAAGTTTTAATACGTCAGATTGAAGAAGAGCAGATTGCCTGTGATCAGTATCCACACGTAGGCGATGCATGCGAGTGCAATTGCCGTTTCCGTGAATTTTCCCAGGCGTCCTCTATCGCGGTTTTTCCAGGTGCGGTAGGCATTCCATACGGCGAGTATCGATCCAACCGCGCCAAGCAAAGCCACCACATTCAGGATTCGGAACCAGACATCGTTCTTTGTGCTCAGAATATTGATGTCTTCGAAACCTTGAACGATGAGCAGACTGAATGCAATCAGAAATACGAGGATCACGATGCAGACGAATCGTGTAAGTAATCGATACTTGCGGTCAGCAGGGATGAGATTCAATGGTCTGCCGTAGTATTTGCGCAAAATGGCTGCGACAGGCCAGAGCAAAATTGCCAGAACCAGGATCGCAGCGGTTGCGATCAACACAGCAAGGATCACTTTGCTGCTGCGGAGTCCCGAAACTTTATCAAAGGACATAAATGGATAAGGGATGACAAGCGTATAAGTTCCTTTTCGCGGAACAAAGAAAATATGCGACTGTCCGTTTACTTCCTGATATCCAAAGGGCTCCACCTCGCGCCACTTCTTCGGTTTTCCATTGAGGTCCTTCAAATCCGGAATGATGATCGTTCCCTCTTCATCAGCAGTAACACTTGTCTGCAACATTTTGTACAGGCCACTCAAAATTGTCGTGTCTTCTCTTCGGCTGACTTGATAGGAACCGCTCACAAGCGCAGCGTGCTCTTTCGCAGATGCCTGAGTCGGCAGAGCCGGCGGAGTGTAGGGGAAGTAACGATTCAGAAATTTTTCCCATACCGCGTCGCGTCCGCTAATCTCTCCCTTTCCTCCACTGTTGTAGGAAATAAAAAAGCCGGCATTTGCTTCCGGAATCAAATGAAGGTCGCTGTGAAAATACTGCGTATCTCCGGCGTGTCCGATGATTCTTACGCCGTTTCGTGTCTCTTCATAAAAGCCCAGCGCCATGCCGTTCGTTTTGGGATGAAGCGCAAACTGTCTGGTGTGCATGAGCTTTACTGTTTCGGGCCGCAGGATTTGAGCTTCACCCAACTTGCCCTGTTGAAGATGAGCCATCATGAATCGCGCCATATCGGAGCCGGTACTCGAAAGAGATCCTGCCGGCGCGGCATTCACGAGCTCAAAAGGTTGCGCGTCATCGGATCCAAGTTTGTAACCCTGTGACATCAGCGGTTGAAGTTCTTTCGGTAAAGGCTGAATGAACGTGGAGCGCCGCATTCCAAGCGGCTTGAAGATGAATTCTTGCACGTAGTCTTCGAACTTTTTTCCGGAAACGCGCTGCACGATGTAACCGGCAAGAGTCGTTGCGTAATTGGAGTATGCGGATGTATCTCCGGGTGGAAAGATTTGATTCGGCAAATGAACCGGCAAATACTTTTCGATCGGATCCAGCAAACGCGCTTCACCGACAAATAAATCTTTTGCTGTCTCTTCAAAACCGGGCGTGTGAGTCATGATGTTACGCAATGTGACCGGCTTTCCGAATTTCGCGGGAATTTTAAAATCGATGTATTCGTTCACATCGCGATCGAGATCGAGCTTTCCCTGCTCCACGAGCTGCATAACGGCCGTCCAGGTGAAGAGCTTGGAAACAGAACCGGGACGAAACAGTGTTGCGTCCGGCGAAACAGGTTTTCTATTTTTGACATCCGCGTAACCGTATCCCCTGGCAAAGATCATCTCCCCATCTTTGACCACAGAAATCACAGCACCTGCGATATCTTCCCTTTCCAGTTGCAGTGGCATGACCCCTTCCAGGAATGTTTCCAAATCTGTTGCAGTCAATTTCGAAGTATCGACCGCTCCAGCATCAGAAACGATCAGGAGCAAAAGCAAAAGGAGGGATGTCAGATTGCGTTTCATGATTAGAAATCCACCCGGACCGCAAGTTGAATCTGGCGCGGCTCGAATCCGGTGGGAACCAAAGTCGGCTGTCCGAATTGTGGTGATTGCTGATTTCCATTGAAACCGGCTTCATTCCTGCGATTGAACAGATTGAAAGCTTCAATGATGAACTCCGTTTGCGCCCTGCCGAAATTAAAAACCTTGGACGCGCGCGCATCGACAGTCCAGAGAGCATCGCCTTCGCCGGAATTCCGTTCCTCGCCGGGAGGACGCTCGTTAAATTCGCCATCCTGGTTGTCATCGATCCCGGTCACGATGTTGTAATGAGGTCCGGAGCTTGCGCTTGTGCCCAAACCAAATTTGATTCCCCATGGCCCTTCCATCAAAGCCGCAGCATTGAGAGTATGCAGAATATCGTTATCGCTCGGACCGAAATCCGTTTCCAGATCATAACTATCGCTGACGAAGCTTCTGTGTCCGGCAGTATTGTCTTTGTTGTCTGAAAGCGTATAAGCGACGTTGATCGCATATCGATCGCTAAAGCGCCGCTGGAGTCCAACCTGCAATGCTTTGTATTCCGAATGTCCTTTTGCTTCTGGTGAAAAGATGAGTTGGACGGTCGGATCCGGCCTCACTCCATTGATCGGGGCATTTGCGTCCCGTAAGAGAAGCAGATTATCGCTCCAGGCAAAAACGCCATCAACGCTGAGCCCTGTATCCTTATTCAGCTCTTGTTGCAATCCAAAGCTGAGCACATCTTTGGAAGGTGTGTTACTATCTTCATCGAGTTGCGATAGATTGGGCGGCGGTGGTGGAAGCTGTTGCCCACCTGTAAAGGGATCGGGGAAACCCGGAAACAATATGAACTGATTGGTGAATCTTCCAGGCTCAAAAATGGAAGAGAGCAGCGGCGCATTCAAGAAAATTTGATCGTAGTAACGTCCGTAGCCGCCCCGGATGATGGTGGTGGCATTCTTCGTTGCGTCCCAGGAAAAATGCAATCGCGGACCAAAATTGTTCTTATCATCCGCAACCATTGCATGATCTTCATAATCCCAGCGCACGCCCAAATTGAGACTGAAATAAGGAGAGACTCTCCACTGATCCTGGAAATACAAACCAACAATGTTATTGCTCATGCTGATGTTGGGATTGCCTCCTCCCTGCTGGTATAAAAATGGATACGTAGCAGGATCATTCGCATCAAAGGGCGCATCTGTTGTGAACAGAAACAACCCGTCAAAAGTCTGCGGGACGAACGCATCCAGATTGATGTGACTGAAGTCAATTCCTGCTTTCAAGAAGTGATCGCCACCGTGATCCAGAGCTTCGAAACTGAATGCATTGACAAATTGCCAGCGGTCTTCCACGAGTGTCTGCGGAAAGTTTGCAACTTTTCCGCTGAGAAGACTCGGCCGGATGATCATCGGACAATCGGGACAATTCACGTCCGTGAAGTCGTTGTTCTGCCGCGCGTATTGAAAACGGAATTCATTCAGTTTGTTCTCCGACACAATCCAGTTGTGGCTGACACCAAAATCCTGATTCGTTTCGGTGGATGTAACGCCGGCTTCATCTGTAATGACCACTCCGCCTCCGGCATCTTCACCGACAAGATTATTTTCAATTTCAGGACGGTCCAATCTGTAACGGGCTGTGATCGTCTGATTGTCGGATGGACGGTAATCGAGTTTAAACAGCACGCGGGGTTGCCGCAAAGGTTTGTCAAACGTGCGATCTGTGCTGAGACCCAAACCGGCAAGGACATCCGGATCGATGCTAATGACTGCCGTATCATCCCGCATTGTGTACTCAAAAGAGCCGAAGAAAAATAATCGATCTTCCACAATAGGACCGGAAACAAATGTGCTCAGGATCGTTTGATCGAAAGGCACCTCTTCTGCTACGAAAGGATTGCTGGCTGAGAGGCTGTCGGCGCGATAAAACAGACCGACGCGTCCGTGAAAATCATTCGTTCCGGAACGCGTGATTACGTTGATCACGGCGCCGGAAGCCTGTCCGTATTCTGCCTGATAAGAGCTGGATTGCACTTGAAATTGCGAGATTGCATCGGGAGAAAAATCACCGCGAAAATCACCAAGCGCATCCTGATCGTTGCTGACTCCATCAATGAGCACTGTATTGCTGCTGCCGGAGCTTCCGGCTCCGGAGATGTCCGTTGCTTCCGTGCTGCTTGTTGTCATTCCCGGACTCAGCTTGCTGAGGTTCACAAAGTTGCGATCGCGCAATGGCAAATCGTCGATCTGCTGGTTCGTGATCGTTGCGCCGATGGCGGTCTTTGTGGGTTCAATGACCGGCACCTCTTCCACCACGGTAATGGTCTCTTCTACAGGACTGATTTTGAGCGTGAAGTTTAAGGAGGCTTCCTGTCCGACCAGAATGTTGATTCCGCTTCGTACTTGAGTGGAAAAACCCGAGAGCGTGACAGTGAACTCATAAGGCCCGACCGGCAGCTCGTTAATTCTGTAAAATCCGGAGGAATCGGAAGTTGCCGTACGGGTGGTTCCACGCGCAGTTTGAACAGCACTAATGGTTGCGCCGGGAACCGGAGCACCCGACTCATCGGTGATGAGTCCCTGAACACTTCCGCCGGTTGTTTGCGCGAATAAGGTTGGCGAAATAAAAGCAAGACAAATGACTAAAACGGGAATCAACGTTTTCATGATCCACTCCTCATCCCTTGTGATATCGCATCATACGTTGCAATTTTATTTCATCGCATCGTTTATTGCAACAGTCGGCGACCGCAAGCTTTATAATTTACCGCAGAGGACACGGAGTACGCAGAGGGGCCTCAGAGTTTTCTTTTCTTTTTTTCATGGATGCGGTGCGCGAAGCAGGCGACTTTTATTTGCATGCAGGAAACAGCAAGGCACCACCGATCGTCTTATATTCAAAGGTGATCCCGTGGCGCCAGGTGTAATGGAAAGAACAATCGGAAGCAATGGGGTTCCCAACACCGCGTACTCCAGAAGCAATCAGAACCAGTTTGTTCACACGACTTGGATTTACGAGTGCAACCTCCCGTGCAACGAGGCTACCCAATGAGTGCCCTGATGTGCGTACGCGTAATTTTCATTTGATCTAAAAAAGCGATGACGTCATCGGCAAAATCCTAATCCGAAAGCATGCTCCGGCTCATAACTTCCATCCAGTGCGTGTGACAATCATTTTTTGCTGGCGGCCATTTGTAGCACTAGCGCTTCTCGCCAGATTTTTTGATTCGCTTGCAAGTATCGAATCTCCACGACAGCGATGCGGCAAGCTCCAGGAATTTGCGGCACACGGCTCTGATGAGCCTGGAATCCTCCGAGACTTCCAAAGCGAGATTAGAGGCAATATTTACTCCAAGGCAACCGGCGTTGCCAATCTGATACTGTTTGACTAATCACAGTAGCTCGATTTAATTCTGTTCCGGTGGAAAGAGTTGACGCTGGACCATGGTTCCTTGCCCGGCGATGAGTTTCCACACGGCATTTCTTTTCTCGTAGACGTGAATATAAAGCGATTCATGGACAGTTCTGCCGCTTGTTGAATCTTTTCCGGTCAATCTTCCGGTCACAATCGCTGTATCTCCAAGCACACGAGCCTGCAACTGATCAAGCGTGAATTTTGTCTGCGGGTTATCACGGGTGAAAACGATCATGAGCGTTTTCTTGTCCACTTCGTAACCGATCGCAGTGACTCCCCGAAAATCGTCTGCATATAAATTGTTCAAGAACACAGTATCGTGCGCAGCGATTGCCTCGCTGCGCTTCTTTTCGAGCGTGATAAGTTCCGCGGCTGGAGCGGCGTTTTCCCCGGTTTGTCCACAGAGAAAGGGCGCGCACAGAAAGAACAACAGATAAGTGATTCTTCGCATTCACCTATTATGCATTCGCAGGAACGATCAAGAATTGAATTTGGGACAGACGGCAATTCCAGGGTTATGGATAGAGTTGCCACCGGGATTAATGGTAAATCTGAAAATCGATCTCTCTTTTACTGTCACCGAGCTCTTTTTACCGCGCTACCGCACCATCCTGCAAAAAATGAAACTCGCAGTCGATTAGGAATTCAATGCAAGACGCTGAGCCGCAAAGAATATAAAAGGCTCAGCGTCTTTGCGCCTTTGCGTTACTTTTTAGCCAGGTCGAAACGATCGTTGTTCATGACCTTGTTCCACGCAGCAACAAAGTCGCGCACGAATTTCTCCTTCGAGTCTTCCTGTGCATACAGCTCGGCAAGGGCTCGGAGTTGCGAGTTGTAGCCAAAGAGGAGGTCGACGGCTGTACCTGTCCACTTGACCTCGCCGTTGTTGCGATCGCGACCTTCGTATACGATCTTGTCTGAGCCGGACTCCTTCCATTCCGTGCTCATATCGAGCAAGTTGACGAAGAAATCATTGGACAACGTCCCGGGTCGCTTCGTGAAGATACCATGTTTGGACTGCTTGGAGTTTGCATTCAGTGTTCGCATACCACCGATGAGAACGGTCATCTCCGGTGGAGTCAAATTCAGCATGAACGCGCGCTCGACCAAAAGCGTCTCCGGCGGCAACTCTTCGCTGGCTTGCACGTGGTTGCGGAATCCGTCGAACGTCGGTTCGAGTACTTTAAAAGACTCCACATCGGTTTGCTCCTGCGAAGCGTCCGTACGTCCGGGCGCAAACGGCACCGTGATGTTGTGCCCGGCGTCCTTCGCCGCTTTCTCCACGGCCGCGCATCCGCCCAGCACAATCAAGTCAGCAAGCGAAACCTTTTTCCCGACCTTTCCGCCCGACTGGAAATCCTGCTGGATTTTTTCGAGTGTCTGCAGCGCTTTTGACAGTTCGGCCGGATTGTTTACTTCCCAGTCCTTTTGTGGCGCGAGACGAATTCGTGCGCCGTTGGCGCCCCCACGCTTGTCGGTGCCACGGAACGTCGCGGCAGATGACCACGCGGTAAAGACGAGTTGAGAAATGGATAACCCTGATGCGAGGATCTTGCCTTTGAGATCAGCGATCTCTTTTTCGCCGATGAGTTCATGGTCGACTTTGGGAACAGGGTCCTGCCAAAGTTGCGGTTCCGCGACCCACGGGCCGAGATAGCGCGCGATGGGTCCCATGTCGCGGTGCAGCAGCTTGTACCATGCCTTGGCAAACGATTCATTGAGTTGCTCCGGATGCTCGAGGAAGCGCTTCGAAATCGGCGCGTACGTCGGATCTTCTCTCAACGCAAGATCCGTTGTCAGCATCATCGTGTTCTGCCGCTTCGACGAATCGTGAGCATGCGGAGCGCTGGGTACTGCTCCCGCGGCATTCGGCTTGGGAGCGTACTGTTTGGCGCCGGCGGGGCTGGTCGTCAGCTCATATTCGTGGTTGTAAAGATTGCTCAGGAAACCATTGTCCCACTTCGTTGGTTCGGTGGTCCAGGGGCCTTCGAGCCCGCTCGTGATCGTATCGGGACCCTTGCCGCTTCCATGCTTGCTTGTCCAGCCGAAACCTTGCTCCGCCAGACTGGCAGCTTCCGGTTCGGGACCAACGTTACCTTTGGCAGGAGCGGCGCCATGCGCTTTGCCAACCGTATGGCCGCCAACGATAAGCGCAACCGTTTCCTCGTCATTCATTGCCATGCGTGCAAATGTTTGTCTGATGAACTTGCCTGCAAGGGACGGATCGGGATTGCCCCCCGGGCCTTCCGGGTTCACGTAGATCAGACACAAGTGATCGGCGCCAAAGGGACCCTTCATTTCACCGCCCTCATCGTGACGCTGGTCGCCAAGCCAAGCATCCTCAGATCCCCAGAAAATCTGGTCAGGCTGCCAGCGATCCTCTCTCCCGAAGCCAAACCCGAAAGTCTTGAAGCCCATCGATTCATAAGCAACATTGCCGGCGAAGACAAGCAAATCGGCCCAGGAAATCTTGTTCCCGTACTTTTGTTTGATGGGCCAGAGCAACCGGCGCGCCTTATCAAGGCTCGCATTATCCGGCCAACTGTTGAGGGGAGCAAAACGCTGCATCCCGCTGCCGCCACCGCCTCGGCCGTCGGCGATGCGGTAGGTGCCCGCGGCATGCCACGTCATCCGAATGAAGAGCGGCCCATAATGGCCATAGTCTGCGGGCCACCAGTCCTGCGAAGTCGTCATTACTTTGATGAGGTCCTGCTTCAGCGCTTCGACATCAAGTTTCTTGAACTCCTCCGCGTAGTTGAAATCCTTATCCATTGGATTTGATTGCGGAGAGTGGGCTTCGAGAATCGTGAGGTCGACCTGATTCGGCCACCAGTCTTTGTTGGTCTTTGGGCGAACTCGCTTTGGAGTTGGGGTAGGGATGATTGGGTTCTCGCTTTCGCTGCCTTGAGACCTGGTTTTTGGATCTATGTCTTTTGGGTTAGGCATTTTGTTCTCCATATATATGAATCTTCTTTGCGGATCATTCGAGGGTTTTGCGAATGTTCAGTGGTTAGTAGTCACGCTGCAAGCCGGACAAATTCCAAGAAACTCAATTTGAAATTCCAATATTCGATATCGCCGCAGTCTGGACTTGGGTACGAAATCAATTTCTTGCTGGGGTATATCTTCAAGACGATTGCATTTTGCACAGCGTAAATGGGAATGTTTTGAAAGATTCGCATCATACCGGGAGGGGCCACCATGTGTCGTAT
>JBKKAT010000463.1:0-10648 GCA_046714535.1 Acidobacteriota bacterium
GAGTACTTACGTCTTCCGTTTTTGGATTTATTTTGTTTCAACGTCTTTCTGGAATCGAATTCAGATTTTCAGGCTTATCTTCACAGGCTTCAGAATATCAGCGGTGAAAAACCGCTCATGATAACGGAAGTCGGTTTGGACAGCCGCCGGAATGGTATGGTTGAGCAAGCAAGACTGCTTCAATCACAAATAAGAACATCTTATCGCTCGGGTTGTGCGGGTGTATTCGCTTTTTCCTGGACGGATGAATGGTATAGAGGCGGTGCCGATGTTGAGGATTGGGATTTTGGACTTACGACTCGCGACCGAATACCTAAACCTGCATTAAACGCTATTAGAAACGAATTTGCGGCTAATCCAATCGCTCCTTCCGCTTCCTGTCCAAAAATTTCGGCGGTTGTTTGCAGCTATAACGGAAGCAGGACAATTGAACAATGCCTTCAGTCCTTATTCCAACTCGATTATGAGAATTATGAAATCATTGTAATTAATGATGGTTCCACTGATTCAACCGCTTCTATCGTTTCGAAGTATCCGGTGCGATCCATTCACACATCCAATCAGGGTCTAAGCGCTGCACGAAACCGTGGAATGGTTGAAGCCGAAGGAGAAATCATTGCTTTTATCGATGATGATGCCTATGCGGATCCGCACTGGTTGAATTACCTGGCAATTGCGTTTGGGGAAACCACTCATTCCTGCATTGGCGGGCCGAACATCGTTCCACCGGAAGATGGATGGGTAGCGCAATGCGTTGCGCGGGCTCCGGGTGGTCCGACTCATGTTCTTTTGTCAGACGACCAGGCGGAACATGTGCCTGGATGCAATCTGGCAGTACGAAAATCAGCAATGCAGGCGGTTGGATCATTTGATTCGCGGTTTCGTACTGCAGGTGACGATGTAGATTTCTGCTGGCGTTTACAGAATGCTGGATTCACGATCGGATACCATGCAGGCGCAATGGTGTGGCATCACCGACGCAATTCGATTTCTGCTTATTTCCGGCAGCAACGTGGATACGGAAAAGCAGAAATCCTCCTTTCAGAAAAATGGCCCGAAAAATATAATAGCGCCGGTCATGTGAGTTGGGCTGGACGCATCTATCAAAACGGCCCTTTCTCAGCGGGACGCATTTATTCGGGCGTCTGGGGAACAGCTCCCTTTCAATCGATCTATCAGAATTCGTATGGAGTGTTCTCTACTTTTTTGATTCCAGAATGGATTCTTCTCATTTCATTCTTATTTTTTCTCACCGGTATCGGATTTCACTGGTCACCTTTACTATTGGCTTCATTCTTTTTGTTACTTGCGATCCTTCTTCCGGTTATTCATGCTTTCCGTTCGGCTTGGGCGACTTTGGAATGGACCAACGGGTCGAGTGGCCTGAAACGGTTTAAGAGATTTGTTGTCTGTGCTTCTTTGCATTCTATCCAGAGTATTGCCCGATTTCTCGGACGATGGCCGTTGTGGCGACCAGCCTATAGACGGTTTGCTTTTCCCGTTAGAAAGAAAATTTCTGTCTGGACCGAACAGTGGCAGGACCCACGCGCTAAATTATCTACATTATTAGAGACATGCAAGAAACAAGGCGCAATTGTGACCTGTGGAAATGGTTTCGATTCATGGGATCTTGAAACGAAAGGTGGCGCGTTTGGTTCCGCTCGTCTGAGGATGACCGTCGAAGAGCATGGGCAAGGAAAGCAGATGACCCGTTTTCACATTTATCCACACTCTCACTGGCTCTGGTCCGCGATTGTGGGCTTTGTTCTTGTGCTGGCCACGGCGGCAGCTCTCTCTTCTGCATGGTTGTCGGCAGGATTACTACTGATCTTCTCCATCCTGCTTGGGGGGCGGATCTTATTGGAGTCGGGTAGGGCGGCATCTGCTTTCATTTACTCCATTCGACTATGTGAGACTGACGACGCTAATTGACATCCCTGATCACCTAGCTCCAGTCCTGAATTGGAATACTGTACTTTTCCGTTAATACTTTATTATGAGGCGCAAAGTATTCTTTTAAGTAGGTTACTACCTCAGGAGGAGAGCTGGCATATTGCCCTCTAAATAGGAAGGGTAGTGATTCCCCTAAAGTTAATTTTCTTACGTCAAGAAAATTGAAAATATCCCGGATCACTTCATTGGTCTTTGTTGCAAGGTCTTCCAGTTTGCAGACAAGAATTCGATTTTTGTCAAAGCAATTGTAAACAGTGTCAAGTTGTTCATGGTATCGACCTCTCGCGAGGTAAGAATGATGCCGAAGTTCATAGGAATCACCCGATGAGAGGCGCTTATATTCACTGGAAAAAGCATCCAATATCGGTAGGTTCTCTTTTTTCCTGTTAAATTCCATCCAGTAGTGAGAGATGGCACGCTCGGCTGGATTTCGGACAATCATAATGAGCTTCAATTCAGAATCAAAACGAAAAATACGTTCTATCGCGCCTGGCCAAAAGCAGTAAGCGGGTGTAGCTTCGCCTGAAACTTTAGCATTCACATCAAAATGCTTCTTATACCAGGTATGATTGGGAGAGAAATTGCTGCGATCAAAATAGTGCAGCTCTTTCTTAGGGCACATTTTTATATCAGGGTGCATGTTTAAGTATTTCCACAGAGTTGTGGTACCGCATTTCTGTCCACCGATGATTAAGAAAGTGGGACCTCTTCTTTTTAGAATAGACTGCTGAGAAATATTGAACCTCGAGATTGTGATAACACCGTAATCAAAGAACGAAATTATGGAGAAAACTGTAAAACTCTTTTCGTTCGGCTTCCAGTGAATAGGAATGTGACTTTGTCAATCCATTCCTGCAGATCTGTTGCTTCAGGTTATGGCAGGTTAAAAGCCGATCCATCATAAGTAAATGCGCTTCTAGATCATCAAACGGCGGCATGAGGCATGTTTCACCATCGATGCAGAAGTCGCGGTTTCCGATTGCATCCGAGCAAATCACAGCGCAGCCGCTGGCCATCGCTTCGAGCGCAGGAAGGTAAAAACCTTCAGTATGATGCGGTAGAGCTACGAAAATGTCCGTCTTGCCAAGTTCCCGCGCAAAATTCTTCCTTGGAAGAGCTTCTTTGAGCAACTTGACGTCCAATCCGCGTTCCGCAAGTCGACTGTGTAGTTCAATACCAAGGGATCGGTTTTTTCGGGCCCAGATCAAAATTGAGCCGGGTGTTTTTTCAGCGGCAGCATGGAATAGATTCAATGGCACACCGTTGTTGATGACAACTATTTCTCCCATGGCGTTCGATGCGATTGCTTCCCGCACCTGTGCGCTCACGCAAATTCGAAATGCAGATCTTCTTAAAAATGAGAAACGAACATCCGTTGGATCGCCATGTCTAACGTGTTGGATCAGATTTACAATCCTTTTGGCGCCCATGTCATCCGGCAAGAATTCCCAATCCTTCCCTGCCACAAATAAGAAATCATAAGGAGATATAGTGCAATCTCTGACAATCTTTTTTCTTGCTATGTCACCCCACAGGGAGTCATGCGTATCAGAGGAATTTGGCGTGAAATAAATGTATGGATCTAAGCCCGGATGATTCTGGCAATGCTGAAAATAATCTCTTACTTTGATGTGTCCGCCGGAAGTCTTTTTATAATCCCGGAAAAAGAGGACTTTTTTCATGTGTTCAGGAGAGCATGCACACTATCCTTAGAATAAAAATGCCAGTAGGCGCCGTTCGAGTCATCAAGCAGTTTTTCTCCAAGAAAATGCATCATCTTCCGGTCATAGAGTTTATTTTGGTTTTTGTTTTCGAACGTATTCTCAAGACTTTCCGCTTTGGCCGTAATAACGGTTAAGCATTTCCCGCCAGATGAAACGATATCTTCATAACGTATGATTGCGTCCGGGTTAAGAAGAGCTCGATATTTCGTATAGTACCAGGACAGAAGATACATCTGTCTTGCCGTATTATCCTCAATTTTGTCCAGGTTCTGCGCCAAATTGGTATCAAAAATTTCGGCTGCCGGTCCTCTACCCCGTCTGACAGGCGCATTGATGGAATTCCAGGATGTCAATACCGCCAAAGGGTTTCGAATTACGGCGAAACATAAGAAGCGATCAACCAACTGATCAAGAAGCGCCGTGAAGATAGCAGGATGCTTGATGCAAAGCAGGAAATCAGCTGACAGCTCCGGATCTATCCGGATTTCACCATGCCTGGCGCGGCTCTTTCGAAAACTTCCAGAAAACTGGTCTGCGTAAGGGTTGTCTGGCACTTTACCTTCTACATGTTTGGAAATCGCTGTTCTATATTCAAGGAGTGATTTCCGCATTTCGAAAAAGAAGTCTTCGATTGAATTGCATGCTGCGTCTGAGGTTTTCAGTTCCTTCAGAATACGAGGTTTCATTGGCTCATGTAATGCAACGGTCTCTGGTAACTCATTTAATAGATGGCATGTCAGTGTTGTTCCCGAACGCGGTACGCCGGTTAAAACTACGTTATTCATGTTTCTAATTGCCATGGTGCTGAAGGCTAGTTAAGCTGGAAAATCACAACCTGATCATCTTTGATAGTAATTGGAAAATTCGAGTTTAAATACCGGTGAAATTCGGTGTAATGGTCGAGCCACCAGAAAGACGGAAACAAAAAGACAACGTATCGAGCACCCATTTGACGTAAATTTTGAATCTGCTCAATTGCCACCTGATCATTACGTGGAACGCCTATATCAACTCCGTCTTTTTGAATAAAAGGTACCGCGGCAGGAATTTTTAAAAAAAGCCTGTTATATCCGGCGAGTGCAAATTGAACCCCTTTTGGGAGCACATCCTGCAGTCTTTGAATTGCTGAGTCCAGATTTTGTGCGGTCCATTCTGAATCGTCTCCCCGGGATCTATTTGCCTTTGGAAAAGGAATAGAGGGAACGGGCAGGCCGAGAAATGGACACAATTTTTCCCACCCCTCACCATCACAAATATTCAAGATCAGTAGATCCTCAGGGCGATTTGAGAAGTAATGATTAACGTTCCGAACGTGCGTTTCATATACATACCGAAGTCGATCTTCGTGAAATTCGAGAGTTCCATAAACGCATGCGTCAATAAAAGCAAAGAATGTAAGACTATCCTCCGTCCACCGCGATAAAAAACTCATGTGACGCCGCATCGAGTTAATCCAGGAATCTATTTGTCGAACTGTCAAAATGAATTTGCTGTCGGGAAAAGTTTTGTCCAGTTGAGCATAAAAAGGGACTATCGGAGTATCGACGGCTCCCTGAAACTTGTTCAGAATCGAAAGTTTGTAGTTTCCATTCTTCAATTCATCGAAAGTGGTTTGATCAGCCGGACAATGAATGGTTTTAATGCTCAGCAGGTTGAGAGCTCTTGCCAGGCTTGCTGTTCCGGTTTTGCTCAATCCGATGCCCAGAACCTTCTGTTCTTTATTCAGCATTCTCTTTTGCCTCAGCTCTTAACTCATAGATGATGAAGTTGTCATCCATCTGCACGCGTTCAAACTTTGTCTTCAAGTAACGGTCCAATTCTTGGAAATAATCAAACCACCAGAAAAATGGCCACAAAAAAACAAGAAATCGGGTTTCATCATTGACAGCTTGTTCAACTTCTGAAATTGCATCTTGATCATTCTGTGGTGCTCCCCAATCGAGCCCCGGCAACCCTGTAAAAGGCGCTGCTGAAGTAACATTTCCGATTTTGCCATGGCCTACGAGAACGAATTTTGCGTCTGCAGGGAGGATAGACATAGCTGCCGCCAGGGCAGAATCTACACGTTCCATATCATCCCATTTGCCTTCTGTCTTGTTGCTGGAAGGAAAAATCGCATCGGGAACAGGCATACTCAAAAATGGACAAAGCTTCTCCCAGCCATCACCGCCACACACATCGGTAATCAGCAAGTCGTCAGAGCGATCGCAAAAGTATTCAGAAACATTCCGCATATGAGTCTGATAGACGTAACGAAAACGCTCCTCATTAAAGTCTATGGTCCCGAAAACGGTGGCACGTATAAATTCAATAAACGCATAGCCGGGGCCTAGCCATCGTGCCGATCGTTGCCAATGATTCTCAACCGACTCAATCCACGAATCTTCGTTTCGGATAGTGAGAATGAATTTGCTACGGGGAAACACTTTATCGAATTGCGCATAATACGGTGCAATTGGAATATCACCAGCCACCTGATATTTCCGCATGATCGATAAGTTGTAGTTTCCTTTCCTCAAATCGGTGAATATATCGTCGCCGCAAGGGAAATGAATGGTTCGGATCCCGAGAAGATTTAGAGCTTTACAAAGGCTCGTCGTTCCTGTTCTGGCCAGGCCAATCGCAAAGACCTTTTGATTTTTTTCTAACATTGGATAACTGACTTTAAAAGCATAACTCTAAAAATGGTGGAAGTACTTTTCGGTAATCCAAATAATTTTCTGCAAATTGACGAGCCGCGCGGCTGTGTTTTTCATAATCATCATTGATGGTTTGAATCGCAACTAAGGCGTCTTCCAAAGTATGAAAGGGAATTATTCCCTCGCCTACAGGAAGTTGCCGTTCAAAACCGGTGCTGTGCGCGAGTACAGGCTTACCGTTAGCTAGATAATGCGAGGAACGCTCGCTGAACCATCCTGAACGTGATTTCGTAAACGCTTCTTTCGCAATACCGAATTCCGCACGCGAATCTGCGATGAAACGCTGATAACTTTTCAGGTCCGATAATTCAGTACCGGGCAAAATAATCCATCCTTTCTGTTGCAGATCCCGGATTCCGGAATCTTCAGGACGCCAAGCCTTTATGACGATCTCAAATCGTTGTCCAGATCTTTCAGGTAAATCCACAAAATTTCGGAACTGGACGTATTTAGAACGATACCATTCCCCCTGGAATTCCAGTTCGGAGAGCGCACTCCATGAAGCAACAGTGGTAAACGTTTCGCAATTCGGATTGGGATTATGATTAGGCCAGTAATCCAGAATGACCGCGGGTAGTAGCGGGTGCCAGGAAATATTTCCGGTCGGAATCGCGCACATTTCGGTTCCGATGTTTAAACCGCGCGTAAAGAAAACGTGGTACAAATCAAATCGAAGATCCGCTTGATATTCTGAGATCCAGAGTTGTGTGTAAACGGGATCCAGATCAATGTAAATGCGCCGTTTAAAAGCTTTCAAGACAGATTCCATTTTCAAATGCCCGGCCATGTTTATGAGTAAGTCCGCTTCCGGCGCAATTTGCAGCAAAGCTTTCATGGAAAGGCCGGCAGTTTCTTTACCCTGTTTGAATATCTGACAGGCATTTTCTGATAAATCAAAACGCTCTAAAACATTTTTGAATCGTTCCCGGCGAGGATTCTGCTTTTCCTCGGATTCCTGCATGGTTGACCCTTGTGTGGCAGCAGGCGGAACTTCTTCGATCCAGGACACATCGTGACCGAGTCTTTTCAGTCCTACAGCAAACTGCATTTTGTACCACACCGACCCCACGTAAAGTGCAGGGGATAGTAGTCCGGCGATAAAGATTTTCACAATCCTCGCCCCGGGTTCTTTATCAATACCGGTGACTTGTAAATATGTTTTATCTCTTCTGCGACTGACTGCTCGAGTGTCTGGATGTATTTTCTTCGCTCATTGAGTGCTTTTGCACCCGGATAACCTCTTGCGGGAGGATGATGAACGGTGAACGAATAATCTCGAACACAAATTTTGTTATTCAGGTGAGTGATCGCTGCAATGGCTGCACAAATTCCCCAGCCATACTTATTTACATTCAGATCGATGCGGGGCAGCTTCAACAGGATATCTCCTTTTATGAACCAGCAAATCGAATCGGTCAAAGGAACTTCATAAACCTTGTCTGAAAAAGCAGGAAGTCTGGAGCTGTCATATTGAAAGGCTGTCACTTCTATGTTCGGCTCATATACTCCAATCCGCTCTGATAAGAAGAGAGCCTTAACTTTTTTGAATAGAGCTTCGAAGTCATCGAAACAGGCGTCGGCTTGAATTTGAAAAAAGATATCGCCTGAAAAAAGTTGTACGGCTTTATTCCACTGCTCCGAAAAATAAGCGTTTTCGGTCAAATAAATCCAATTCGGATACTTTGGCTTGGGGTTCTCTTGAGTAGAGATTACTGTGAGGTCGATGAAAGGCTCAATTTTTTCTTGTAAGGCAACAGCATTCTGTTCATGTCCTTTCCACTGACAAAGAAATCCATGAATCTTCATTCTTTAGTATGTTCTCCGGATCGTTCTAGAAACACAAATCCAGAAATCGCGGAAGCACTTTTCGATGGTCCAGGTATTCTTCTGCAAAGCGTCGGGCTGACCGGGAGTGTTTTTCATAGTCATCGTTAATCACCTCAATTCCTCGTAACGCTTCCTCGAACGTATTGAAAGAAAGCAACCCCTCGCCGGTCGGAAGTACGCGATCGAAGCCGGTATTTTGGATTAGCACAGGCTTGCCGCTGGCAAGATAATGAGAGGAACGCTCGCTGAACCATCCGGAATTGGATTTTATGTACGCCTGTTTGGCAATCCCAAATTCCGCTCTGGAGTCTGAAATGAATTTTTGATACTTTGCAAGGTCAGCGATTTCAGAACCGGGCAGCAACACCCAGCCTTTCTCTTTCATTCTTTGAATTTCTGCATTTTCGGGATCCCAATTCCTCATCACTATTTCAAATTCCTGTCCCGATTGTTCGGGTAATTCGGCAAAGCGTGGGAATTCAGCGTATTTCGAGCGATACCACTCATCCCGATATTGCAGGTCAGAGTTACCGGTCCACGAAGCCACGCTGGTAAAACTTCGGCATTCCGGATCATAGTCGCTCACCGGCCAGTAATCCAGGACAACAGGTGGCAGAGTTGTATTCCAGCGTAAGCCGCAATCCGGGATAGGCGAAAATTCGGTCCCAATATTCAAGCCTCTGGTAAAGAAAACATCATGCAACTGAAATTTGAGATCGGATTTGTATTCCGAATGCCAGAGTTGTGTATAGACCGGATCCACGTCCATGTACACGCGCCGTTTGAAAATCTCCAATAGCGAGTCTGTTTTCAGGTCTCCCGAAAAATTGATCAACAGATCTGCGTCTGTGGCGAGTTCCATGAACGATTTCATCGAAAGACCGGTAGTGTCTTCTCCTTCGTTATAAATCTGACATGATGTTTCAAACAAATCGAAATGCTCCAACGTATACCGAAAACGTTCCGGATGGAGACTCTGACGGTATGGAGATTTCTGACCATAGGTACCGCGACACCAGCTGGCGCCTATCTCTTCGATCCAAAAAACATCATGGCCCAGCCGTTTCAAGCCCGAAGCAAATTGCATTCTGTACCATGCTGATCCTGGCGAATAGTTGTATTGGGACAGCAATCCGGCGATAAATATTTTCATTCTCTCTGTCCGAATTCTAAGGCGATCAGGTGATCGTTTTTTGTCACCACACGACAGGATTCTTGCAAGTATCGATTTAGTTCTGGATAGTAATCAAACCACCAGAAGAAGGGGAATAGGAAAACCAAAAATCGAATCCCATTGCAACGTACCTGCTCAACTTCCTGCATGACATCATCGTCAGTGAGTGCGGCTCCCCAGTCCAGACCGTTCCGGTTTTGGAGGGGCAATATACCTGGAATCTCAAATCCAAGCTTTCCATTCCCGACCAGAACGAAGCTGGCGCCGGCTGGAAGCGTGCTTTGCATCTCCTTTACAGCCGAATCAAGTCGTTCTGTCCAGTCGAGGTTTTCAATTGACGTGTTCCGGCACGGAAAAGCTACATTTGGAATTGACAGACCAAGAAACGGACAGAGTTTCTCCCATCCTTCTCCCTTGAAAATATCGATAATCAGAAGATCAATTGGGCGCTCAGAGAAATAATCGGACACGTTCCTGTAATGCGTCTGGTAAACATACCGAAAACGGTCTTCATTAAATGTGATGCTGCCATAGACCGCAGCGCGAATGAATTCAATGAAAGGATAGTCGGGGCCTGACCAGCGCTCCGCGAGATGCCAGTGCCTTTCAACCGATTTGATCCACGTTTCTAAGGGTCGAACGGTGAGAATAAACTTGCTGTGGGGGTATGTCTTATCGAACTGAGCATAATAGGGCGCAACAGAAATATCCACGGCGCCTTGAAAGTTTTCCAAAACTGTCAGCTTATAGTTTCCTGATTTCAGTTCCTTCAAAGTGTTCCTGTCTGACGGAAAATGAATCGTCTTAATTCCCAGGAGGTTCAGTGCCTCCGCAAGACTGGTCGTTCCGGTCCTGCTGAGACCGACACCAAAGATCTTTTGATGGCTTTGCATCATAGCCTCAATACGGCTGGCAGTAATTCAGATTATGCAGGCTGTATCCAAATCTCTTAATTTCATCTTCGAGATATTCGCATCTTGCTTCTTCGTCCGGAGTCCATTGCTCAAAATATTTGTTGTTCAAACCGGTGTTGATTTCGGTGCTGATCGAAAAAGAAGGAAGCTCAAGAAAGTCACAGATTTGATTCACATGTTCCAACGGTTTATCTACGAATTGTTCGTACTTTAAACTGATAACTTTTTTCAAATGTGCCTTGTCCTTCTCAAAAACGTCATGGCAAACGATCCAATGTTTGAGGATGAATTCAATTTCTCTACCCGCCCATTTTTGCGTTGCATAGGCAACGGCAACCGGATTCCGGAGAAAGACTA
>JBKKAT010000464.1:0-4700 GCA_046714535.1 Acidobacteriota bacterium
GTCCAAGAGTTGGCGAAGTAATTGTTTCCGTAAGGATGCGCAGTCCGGAACCCGGCGTTGGTTTCTGTTTTTCAATGGACCTTCGCAGACGCATCACTTCGAGGAAATTGCTCCATGAGGCGATATTTCCGAGATGGAAAATGGCGCGGGAACGGTCCGGATCATACAGAGTCAGAATGGACGCCTGCGAGAAAACATCGCTCGCGCCCAGGTTTGCGGGATGATCAGGATTCCCTTCAATTTTCGTGGGCCTTCCCATGTGGCTTTCCACAAGTAGCCCGGTTGCAGCGCCACCCAGTTGCATAGCCGTGGCGAAATACAAAGGTCTTCCGGGCACAATCTCTTCAGGTTGCCGCACGTACGGCACAATTTTTTCAAGCGGTTGACGCGTGCATGCCGTGAGTCCGGCAAAGGCAAGTGAAGCACCCATGATCTTCAAAAAATTTCTACGGCTGACACCATCCTTCCACTCATCGGTGTTTTCGGGGAATTCATGACGCAGAAAATCCTTGAATTCGGGCGTATCTGCCAGTTCATCCAGACTCCGCCAATATTGCGGACCTTCTTTGTCAGCAAGCCGTTTTCTTAGCTCGGTAAAATCGTATCGTTGGTTGCTCATCGATGACACGTTGAACAGTCGGTTAACATTTTTGTACTCGGAATGCTGTATTTTTTTCTCAACTCCCGTCCTAAAGCGATCTGATTCGCCGGTGGCTTATAACTCATGTTGTAAACCTCCTCCTGCGGTCGCAGATAACGCTCCGGCTGCCTGTGGCAATCCAGACACCATTCCATCTGCAAGGATGCATGCTGCCACATCAACGGCATCTTATCCACCGCTCCGTGACAGGTATCGCACCCGATCCCTTTGTTGACATGAATGCTGTGATTGAAATAAACGAAGTCGGGCAGATCATTTACCCGCGTCCAAACAAGAGATTTGCCGGTGCGAAAACTGGAGCGGACCGGCTCCAGATAGGGACTGTCCGCAAAAAGCTGGGAATGGCAGTTCATGCAGGTCTTCGTGGGAGGAATTCCCGCAAAATTCGATTTTTCTACTGCCGTATGACAGTAGCGGCAATCAATTCCAATTCCGCCGGCATGATGAGCATGGCTGAATTGGATGGGTTGCTCTCGCGCAACTTCTGCCTGCGTCAGGTAAGGGGAACGATTGATTTCGGCTCCCACCCATGCCAAACCACCAATGATAAAAAGGAAGCCAAAAACGGAAAATTTCGAGATGGTGTTCGTGCTGCGGTGGAAGATTTGAGACATTTCTTATCACGACGCTGGAACAAGATCGAACTATATCCCATTGCGTGAAAAAATCAATGTGAAGGAAATTGTTTTCACCACGGAGTCACGGAGAGCACAGAGAAAACAACGGCTACTCTTCTTTTAAAACAAAGAGACCTCGTTCGACATCACTGATCAGAATATTTCCGCTGGGCAGGAACGGATATATACCCCAGGCTCCTAATCCATTGTCCTTCGGATGCGTATCGAAGAAAGCACGTTCCCGGATTTTTAGAGGGTCGGTTACATCCATCACGACGAAACCCCGGGTGTAATGGGAAAGATACAACGTGTTGCCGATGACGATTCCGTTGTGTTCAACTTCTTTGGATTTGCCATTGTAGGTTGCGACTACTGATGTATTAGCAAAGTTCGAGATGTCGAATGTTAGAATCCGGGTGTTGATCCCAAACACGAATTCATCGCCCTCATCAAAATGAAATAGGTACTGTTTGTCTTGCGAAATCCAGCCGGAATGAGAGTAACCAACTTGAGGATAAAGAAGTGTGCTTAATAGCTGAATCGATGATGGCTTTGTAACATCCAGAATGCGAAAATCCTCGCCCGTGAACGCAAACAAAATCTGACAGGATGACCGGCCTCCACATCGCGCATCGTTCGTAAATGTTTCGACATAGCTATCATGGACGTAGCTATCGTCCCATTCGCCAATCAATTTCGGATCTTTAGGATTCTTAAGACTGTAAATAAGTAAATACGCCGGACGAAGTGAGGGATCGTCAGGATCTTCAAGAAAACCTCCGTGGATAAACAATCGCGGTCTTCGCCGTCCGGACTTGATTCCTGTTGCGTAATCGATATCCGAAATGAACAGAGTGTGCGACAGGTAAACATCTGAAACTGTCGCCGACAGAGATACACGGTTTGGCAGTTCAGAAAGATCGACGATCTGTATGCCACCATCGAATCCTTCGGTTGAAATGTAGGCGTAAGCATCCCACTTTTTTGTTTGTTTGTTCTTGACGGAGTAGACCTTAATTTCTCGCCACCGGGACTTGACGCCAGGAATGTGGCCCACAATTGTGGGGCGCGTCGGATTTGTTACATCGACAAACCCTGTTCCATTTTCGAGTCCTAATATCGCGTATTCCCGGTTATCATCGGCATCCACGTATCCCCATATACTGCTGGCAACGCCTGGTTTTCCAGCGAACTTCTTTAATGCGACGCGGGATTGCAGCGTTACTCCCTTACATTCGTATACTTTTGCGCTCTTTCCGTCCACGCAGGGCTTTGCAGCTGCTTCCAAAAAAAGTGGCAACAGAAAAACCAATATCGCAACGTAGATCCCGTCGTGTCTCATAGTACCTCCGATCCATTCTTGATCGCTCTAAAAGCGACACTTCAGGCCGCCATTTATTTAGAGATCATCAGGCGTCTAAATCCTTCGATAACAACTTGTTCGGCGCCAGAGATTTGGTTTTTTGCTTTAACCCACGTATAGGCGTGTATTCAAGGTCTGTTGCGATGGAGACTTCACCGCGATAGACTTCGCGGATCGATCTGAGCAGCGCCTCCGAGTTTGATAAGGAAAAATTGTCTGCACTCGCATGACCGGGAGGAAAAGCCATCAAGTGACTCAAAATCACTCTCTTCGCCCCTGCCGCGTGAGCTAGCTCCCCAAGGATCTGAGGAACGCCTATCACTTTGGCGAACGGGTGATGGCAGGCTAAAGGGCTCATGGCCGTGTGAAGTATCAAGATATCAGAATCTTTCGCAAAGGCGGCAAAACCAGAATCAACACCATCTTGATCGCCCGCAAACACGATACTAAAATCATCCCCGTCAATTCGATAAGCAAGCGACGGAGCTCTGCCGTGTGAAACCGGATACGCAGACACGATAACGCTGTCGAACTGAAGCAACGTACTGCTTTGAACCGTTTGTGCATTTATCGTTTTTATGTCCAGGTGAAACTGGGATTCATCATTTAGCAACTCTTGCATAACAGGAAAGGCGCCTTTTTTCCCGAACAGTTGCTTCAAGAAGATCTCGGTGCTTGGAAAAAATTCATTACCCGTCGGCCCAATCAGTATCAAAGCGCGGTCTCGATCAAGCACCTGAGCGCCCCACAGAAAACCGGGCAAGTCTGACACATGATCAGGGTGTAGATGACTAAGCAAGACAGCATCTACGTCATTTGGACTCGCTCCAGTTCGTGCAAAATTCGCAGCGGCTCCCTCACCCATGTCGACCATGATAGACGGAACGCCTTTCAGCCAAATCAAATAAGACGTTGAGGCGCGCCCACCACCATTGAGCGGTCCTCCCGAACCGAGTATCTGCAAAGCAGCTTTTGCCTTTGTGCGGTATCCCGGATGTGGACTTTTGTTAGTGCGTAAAGATCTACCCACGCGCTTGATATCACTCTCGATCGGATAACCATAATAAACCGAAATCTATTCTGGAGAAAAATCACAAAAAAAAGGGCCCACAAATTGATCGTCCGCAAGAACAAGATTGTGCACGATTGTTGCTGGCGGGCGAGTCGCCGCACCACCACGATGCCGCATCCGGAATTTTCACCAAGCTCGGTCCGTCGCCCTACGAACTGGTTTTGTTTGAGGAACATTGCGGGAATCAGTGTGTCTGAATAAAGCGGAAAAGGAGGCAACATGTGGGATCGAACACTAATAGAGTCGAAGGGATTTGGTAGAGCATCCAAAAGATGGTGGACGGTACCCCTGGCCGGCGGATTACATGCTGCGTTGATCTTTATTGCGATCTTCGCGTCCTACTGGCACATTGAGGCAATCGAAGCGCCTTTACAGAAGATGGAGTATGTCCGCGCCATACCTGTCGTTATCGGTCCGCCACCAGAACTGGGAGGAGGGAGAACTCAACCGGTCAAAAACAATACGCGATCAGAGGAAACTCCAGAATTGACGCAGCCCACTCAAATTTCTCCTCTCCCGCGGGAAACCAAAGTTTCGCTGGATCAATTTGGACCAGGAGAGAACACCGGTACTGATCCGAATGCTCCGACTGGACCCGGAACTCCGGACGGGATTCCTGGGGGCTATCGTGATGGGACAGGAACGGGAACATCCATAACCGGCCCGACTTCCGATGAGGAGCCAAGATACATCAGTGTTGGCGTAAAAGAGCCAATCCTGATCAAGCGTGTTGAGCCGCAATACCCCCGCGCCGCTTTACAAGAACGCATTCAGGGGATGGTTGTTCTGCAAGCTGTCATCACAAAAACAGGATCAGTGGAGCAGGTAAAAACTCTTCGCGCAGATCATGCAGTTCTTGAAAAGGCGGCGACAGATACCGTATTGCAGTGGAAGTATAAACCGGCAACCGTGAATAACCGTCCGGTGAAAGTGTATTTCACAGTTACTGTTACTTTTCGATTGAAATGATACCTCCTTAGAAGAAGC
>JBKKAT010000465.1:0-2678 GCA_046714535.1 Acidobacteriota bacterium
CCATTTGAACGGGCAGTCGTTGAAAACACTAAACTTGTTACCACCCAGATCGCTCATGGCTTTAATGATTCCGTAGAACTCATCAGTTCCTGTAGTATTCGCTTTCCGAAAATCTCCGCAGTAATAAAAAGAATTTGCGCAGGTGCTGCCGGCGGGAAGTTGAACGATCGCGTTTTGTCCCTGGACATCAACAACAGTGCCGAAAATGAATCCGCGGTTCGGGGCGGGCTTTACGCATGCAGTAGCCGCGTCTGTGTTAAGTGAAGACAGAATAGTGATGCAAAGGACGAGCAGTGTTGGTGTTGCTATATGATTCATTGTTTCCCTCTTTCTTTTTCTCGTCGGTGATTTCCGGCGGTATTTTCCTACGATTCCTGTGCATAACCCTGTGCAAAAGACAGTTTTGATCTTCGGAAACTCGCTGTGTTACAAGATTTGTTGGGTTCTGCCCTAAAACAGTGCGACTTGATCGTGTGCGGCCGTACAAGATGTTGTATGAAGCAATTTTAACAAACGCCATAGCCATTGCCTTCATTAAGGGCCAAACAGAGTGTCGATCGCTTGATGTTTCGAATTATCATTTTTTTCTAGCCGACTTTGCGCAGGAGTTGACGACTCGCGAAGTGATACGCTTGTTTTTGTGGTGAAACGAAAGGTGTAACGCTAATCGCCGGTTGGATTTCCATCGTACGAATGAGGCGGAGCCGGCTGAGATCTGAACACCCTACATCATCTTGAAAAATTCTGACATGCGATTTTGGAAGATATAGAGATAACACTTTTGCAGCGCAGAGCACCTGAATTTTGTGGGCGTTTTCATAAGCCTCAGGGAACGTGCTGTAATTGCCGAGCACTTGCATTGTCTTCTGGTCGTTGTTGAGCGAGTAGTAAAATTTCATCGCTTACCTCTTCTGCTTTCGTTCTTTCCATGACATACATAAAAGCAAAGTTGTTGCCAAACGAGCCTTACGATGGATCCGTCGGGCCCGGATCAGTCGAACCGGAGTTACCGACTGCGGAGGCTGAGTTTCTCAGCTTTTAGGCTGAGTTTCTCAGCCTGAAGCACTTTTCAAGAGCGTTATAGGCTAAGGCTCGTCGAGAGGACAAGTTAAAATGGTGTGGGATAACTCGCGAAAACACATACTGGGAGGTGAAAATTGTTGATACAAAGCTGAGTTTCTCAGCTTTTGTTGGAAGCGGCGGTGGTGGCGGCGGCGGCAACAACAACGACAATGAATTGGGTTAGAGTGCCAGTGGACGAGATATGCAGTTAAAGCTTGAAAAAATAAGTGATTATGGCATATACTACTAGATATTGTACCTATTAAATGGCATTACACCATGAGAATCTCTGGATGTTTCGGCAGCAAATATGGAATAATCTCTTCGGTCGCCTTTAATGTCGTCATCGTCACCGGTGGATCCGGATCACAAAAAACCCCGAGAAAAACGAGCTCAGGAAGAAAGCTCTACGAGTGGGTTAACTCTTCCTTCAGATCCGAGGGAATTCGGGAAACTGATAAAAGAAACCCGGAAACGGTCCGGGCTAAACCAGGCGAAGTTTGCCAATGAAATTGGAATCGACCAAAGCACGCTGTCCCGACTTGAGCGTGGGGCTTCCTGGACCGAGCAGTATAAGGTTTTCTCGAAGCTTGTGGGGCGTATTGGATTCGAAGCGAAAAAGGGTAGGGATTATTTATCGGCGCTGCAATTTGGCGATTTGCTCGAAGAATATGTGAATGCGAACAATTATTTTACTGACGAGCTGGAGCGGGAGAAAGTGATTTCTCATTTAGATGGTTTGTTTCGCACGTTTCTCAGTCTTTGGCGATCGAGTAAGGAGGAATCATGAGCATGAAAACTTTGCCGGATCGCGCTTTCATTCAAAGAAAGGCATCTCGTGTTTTGAAAGGGGTGCTGGTAGAAGATGTTGTTGAAGCTGATGAGCATTTGATCGAGCTTTTACGGTCTAGTAGCATCGTCATTCGAAAAGAGGGTGAGCGTGATGCTACAGATACTGGATCACAGGCTCTTGAGGCAGAGTATGGAGAGGCTCGAGCAGAACTTCTCAAAGCACTTCCTGCAAACGCAATGAACTCGCAGGACCTGCAGAAGGTTCTCGTCGCCGTTGATATGCTTCACCACGTGCTACAGGAACAAATTGCATTTATGGAATTCCAGAAACGAGACAGAGAGCAAATACGTAGGATGCATAATGCGATCAATGCTTCTTCGGATAAAACGCAATGAGTAGTGCGAATAGTGTAGTAACGCGTGTTTTGAAGTGCGATTGCGATGATGCGATTCCTTTTTCTTGTAAATATCATCGTTCGCGACGTTACTATAGTTTCCGCTATCATTCCGGTTATCGTTATCAGGTGCTGCTCCGCGATGGATTTAGATGCATAGCCTGTAAGAAGGATTACCGGCAAACCATTTTGAATGTGCATCACATTTATGGAAGGGAACGCTCTGGTCTGGAATGGGAAACATCTTTGTGCGTTTCTTGCCATGCGATTATTGAGCGTACACAGGTATTTTCCTGTATAGGAAGAGCAGGAGAGGAAATTCTTTTAGAGCTATGGAAGAAGGTCAGAGGGGGATTTAGCTGGTATCAGCCAAGGGTTTTCTCAAATACTGTAGCTTGGGCGCGGTAAGATTGGTTGTGGCACTCAGAA
>JBKKAT010000466.1:0-3215 GCA_046714535.1 Acidobacteriota bacterium
GATTGAGATAGATACAAATGGATTGATTTTTACCGCAGATATTCCATTACCTTCATTTCCAGTTGTTGAAGTGTTGCTGAAAGAAAATATCTTGAATGAGAGTCAAATTATTCGAGTGCTTTTAAGGGGAAAAAAGTTATGACCTACGAATATTAAACCATAGTAAATGTCCGATAGTGCAGGCGAGATTACTACGGAACCGAAAAGTGGGTTAAATTACAAGATATTATTGGTCATTGCAGGACTAGCGGTAATTTATCAGACCTTCAACTATATACTCCCTGAAAAGGAGGGCGAACTAAGTCCAATTGATTATGTGTCCACGGCAAGCGTCGTAATCTGTGCCATCGCCGCATTCATTGTTGCAAAAAGATATGGCCGTTCGGCTGTGTTCGGACAGGCTTACCTCGCGTTGGGAATTGCATTCACAGCGTATGCGATTGGTGAAATTACTTGGAACTTTCAAACCACAGTTTTAAAAATAGATCCTTATCCTTCAATAGCAGACATTTTCTTTTTCGCACAATATCCCTTTATAATTTTTCATCTGATACGCAACATCAAGTTCTTCAGACGAAAAATCAATAGAGTGACAAAAATTTGGTTAGCAGCTACTCCAGTGGCGCTAGTATTGCTATACTCGTACTTTACATTTCAACAAGAAGGATATAGTTTATTTGATTATTATTACGGATTACCATTCGTAGCTGCATCTGCGACCTCACTTTCTTTTGCTATTCTGGGCATTCAAGTTTTTAGGCAAAGTGCACTTGCCACTGTCTGGTCACTTTTAGCCGTTGGGATTTTCTTAAATACCTTCGGGGATATCAATTATTACTATCTTGAAATATTTGGGCTTTATACGAGAACTCATTTTGTAAATGTTTTATGGTTCATAGCTCCGTTGATTATCACTTATTCTCTTTACAGACACTATAAAATAATCTGATAGAGCTTTTTATAAATATTATCTAATACTAAGGTTTAGACGATATTAGAATAAGTATCGTTACCAGCTAGTGAGTCTTCGGCATTTCAAGCAAAACATTGATTATTATTCCTTTGTCTTTTCTTTGGTCTTTGAGTATAGGTTAATCAGCAGCTCGTGTAAGAGTTCTCTCACGTGTTCTTTTCCCAAGTCATTTAGCAGGTCATGTAAGGCATCTCTCACATCATCTTTTTCATAACGGCGATTTTCTATTTCTGACGTTTTTGAAAAATCTTTGATAATTTTGTATCTTTTTAGAAGTTCGTTCTCCATCTGTGCTACTCCAATTTGCCCTAAGGAGAGTCAGTGGGCTCTTTGCACTTTTATAGAATTCTTTACGCAATTGTCGATTTTGAGATACAGTAACGGCAGACGAATATCGGCCTATCAGAATCAGGAACGAAGCAAGTCCTACATAGGAAATCGTCGAGAGTCCGAATGGTGGGTATGGATTTAGCTGCAATATCTGATGTTGATTGGGCCAAGTTTACGTCTTCGGTTACTTAAAAAAGGTAACAAGTAAAGAGCAGCTAAAAAGACTTTCATTACGAACAATGGTGGAGGTATTACAATATCGCTTCTCCTTTATATTCTCCTCTATCTTTCAGCCGTTCAAGTCTTTTTAGTACAAAAGCTGCAGTTTCACTAACTGCATCACCTTTATCTTCCAGCATCTTTCTCAGCGTTTCTTTACTTCCATGGTCTCGCAACAAACCCAAAGCTTCTATAGCTTCATGTTTTACAAGGTCACTCTTATCGTTTAATATGGAGTTAACCAGGTCAGGAATCTTTGTTCTCATGTTATGCAAGCCAATTTGAAATGCAGCTTCATGTCTCACGATTCCATTGTCGTCATTATTCAAAACCCATACCATCAGGTCTGCTATTTCAGTGTAAATAGGGTCATCTTTGCTAACTGCTTCAGTTATTTCTCCTGCAAGCCAAATACAATCCCATCGTATAGATTCATCTCTCTCATTTCCGTTTTTTAATACTTGTATAACTTTGTCGAGCCTCTGCCTCGGTGGCAGGTTCCTCATGTTATATTCGTCAAAGACAAATTCCATTTATTTTGTTATAGTCACCTCCATTTCCTTTTCTTTAATCTTTTCTTCCGTTTTCTCTCTCTTCTGTTCGGCTTTTGAACTAATGCATATACCAGCAATGCTAATACCGCCACCCAACAATGCCAAAACTAGGTTACTGGGTAATGCAAACGCTATTCCAAAAGGAACGATGGCTAACTGGATTACAACCGTAAGAACTAGAGATGATGATGTTATTATTGAAGTCATTGATGAGCCTATGCGTTTCATACTCACATTATAGAGTGTAAATGCTGCTAACGCTATGAATGAGAATCCTATAAGGTAAAGCCAGTCCATAACAGATAGATGTGGTGGATAGAATGTGTATTGGATTGCATTAATGACTAGACCTGAGATGAGCATAATCCACCCACTTACTTCAATGGGGTTATATCTGACAATCAGCTTTGCAAATAATGTGATTGCAAGGGCATTGCACATGGCAGACAATATCGCCTGCAGGTCTCCTATTTGAAACTGTACTCCATTTTCAGATACATTGCTAGCTGCTGATATTGTAAACCCAACAATGGCGATACCAATACCCAATAGCTGGAGCTTTAGCATACGTTCAGCCAGAAATACAACTGCCAACAAGACAATGAAAACATCCTCCGCTGGTATTGTTAGCAGCATGGTCTTGCCAGAGCCTATCTTATTTACACTGTCATACCACAGAAAATCCGCTGCTGTGAATAATGCTCCACCAACAAGAAGCATTTTCCAACCATTACCCTTGAATATTGTAAACTTGTTTCTGAATACAAAACCATTAATGATAAGAACCATAGCGCCTGCAATGGGCATGCTACCCGCAGCAATCGCTAAGGCGGGAATAGAAGCAATTACGTAAAGTAGCTCAACCATTACTGCTTCGATTGAAAAAGCTGCTGTACTGACTATAGTTACCCAGCTATTTACTTTAAGACTCACAAGTTTACATCGTGAAAAGAATAGTTTAGGTTTAGTAAGATGTATTGTTTACTAATAACAAACAAATGGTATTTCTAATATTAGAATTTCTATTTTCCTTATACAGAGAAGCTTTCAGGACAATTTGATTATCCTTAATAGATAATTTCAGATGAACTAAATTATCTTTTTTACTCCTGGAAGCCACTGATAAATGTCTTCAAATA
>JBKKAT010000467.1:0-3615 GCA_046714535.1 Acidobacteriota bacterium
GTTCCAGCAATGCACTCAGGACAAGATGATTCGCCATAGAAGTCCCGATCGCAGCTGCGACGCAATCCGGATCTACACCGCTCTTTTCAGCAAGGGCTCTTTGCAATGGTTCATATCCATAGAAGGTGGGTCCGCTAATTTCCAATTCATCGATCGTGATGCCCAGATCCTTGAGCGCATAGTGCATCACGCCGCTCGTCGCCAGATTAAACTTTGCCTGACGGCTCGTCTTGGCCCAGTACATATAGGGCGATTGTTTATTGTCGTTCATGTTTAGCCCAGTAATAATAAACAGGAATTCCCAACAAGATCAGACCGAAACCGAGAAGACTGTCCATTGGATATTTATAGACGGTATTGATTACGATCAGCCAGGAAACAATTACAAAAAATAACGTGGTAAAAGGATGTCCCGGAACTTTGAAGAAGACCTTTTCATCAGCATCGCGTCTCCGGATTAAGATCAGAGCGAGTCCCGTAAATCCGAAAAAAAGGAAATCCGCAGAAATCACATAGTTGAGTATTTGTTCGTATTTTCCGGAAAGCGCAACTGCGATTGCAATCGCTCCTTGCAGGATAATGGCAAAAATGGGAACGCGGGTTTGCGGATGGATCCAGGCTACTTTCTTGAAAAACAGACCATCTTCGGCCATTGCAAAATATACGCGGGGCGCGGTGAGCATTCCCTGGCTCAAAAAACCGAGTGTGGAGATGGCAATGGCAGCCGCAATCACTTTACCTCCAACCTCTCCCAATGCCATGCGCATCACACTGGATGCAGGTGTTTTTGTTTCGGCAAGTCCAGCCGGCCCCAGGACATAAATGCATACAAAGTTTACGGTGAGATAGAGGGTGATTACACAAGCGACACCAACAAGAAGTCCCACCGGGAGGTCCCTGCGTGGATTCTTCATTTCGCCGGCAACAAAACTTGATGTCTGCCATCCACCATAGGCAAACAAGACAGGAACCATCGCTGCACCAAGCGTTGTGAGAAAACTAAACGAAACATCCGGACTTTCCGGCACTGCGCCGGTTGCCTTTCTGCCAAAGAAGAACCCACAGAAAACCAGCAGGGCAATTCCGCCAATTTTCAACAGCATCAAAATCGACTGTGTGGTGCTGCCGGCTCGAACGCCTACGCAGTTGATGATTGTTAGCGTAAGCAGCGTTAGAATCGCGATCAACCAATCGGGCATTACGAGATTGGTCAACTCTTGAAAATATCGAGCGAAAGTCAAAGCAACCGCGGCCATTCCTCCGGATTGGATCACCAGAAGCAGCGCCCAGCCGTAAAGAAAAGCAGGGAGCGGATGAATGCCATCACGCAAATAAGCGTATTGTCCGCCAACATTTGGTCTGCGCGCTGCAAGTTCTGCGTAAATGAAACTGCCGGCAAGGGCAACGAGACCGCCAAGGATCCATACGAACAAAATCAAGAACGGTGTGCGGACCTGTCGCGCAACGACATACGGATTCATGAAAATGCCGGAACCAATGATGCCCCCCATCACGATCATGGTTGCATCAAACGCTCCGAGCCGTCGTGCCAGCGGCCCAGGATCGGAGGGCGGGCCTCCGTGCCCGCCTGGCTTAGTTTCTAACACCTTTGCGTGCTTCGATTACTTTCGGTAAATCCGGATCGGCATTCTTCCAAATCGCGAGGAACTTCTTGTAATTCTCTTTCGCCGCATCAGGATTCCCTTTTCCTTCATAAGCCTTTGCCATTAAGTAAAAACTTCTTGGATATTCCCAGGACATAATGATGCCCGGCCTCGCTTGCATGGACTGCAGCGTTTGAATCGCCCGATCAGGCTGATTGATTGCAAGATAACATTCCGCCATCAGATATTTCGCATAGGTCCGGTCAAATGTGTGGCCACGATTGGCAATGATATCAAAGTCCTTGAGAGCCTCTGCGCAGTTTCCTTTGTTTTTCAGCTTGTGTCCTCGAATTGTGATATCTGTGAACGGGCGGTGTCCCCAGAGATTGTCTCGCGCCACTTTGATCGCATCTTCCTCTCTCCCCATCACGTTGAGTCCGTCAAAGAGCAAATGGAGCGTCTCGTCGGAATCTTTAACATATTTTAGGGCTTGATCCATCGCCGCATCCGCCTTCGCGCGATCGTTGCTCTCCAGGAAATAGTAGGCAAGTTCTGAATAATCGTCAGCGAGTCCTGCCAGATTATTGAGCTGGATTCGAAGGTCGATTTGATTTTGCTTTGCTTCGATTGATTTTTTGTATGCTCCGTTATACGCATAGAGATTCGAGAGACACCCTGCACCCTCAACATGATCTTCTTTGCTTCGGCTCGATGCCAGCAGCTTGCGGCATGCCGCTTCTGCCGGCTCGTATTCTCCTTGATACATTTTCAATTCCGACCTTCCTCGAATAATTCCGGCCTCGTCAGGGGCGATCTTCTCCGCTTCCTGGAGCAAGTCTTCTGCTGCCTTAAAGTCGTTGGAAAATACATAGGATTGAAATAGACGTTGAAACGCATCCGGGGTCTTTGTGCGATTTAAATATTCCTTTGAGGTTTCCAGAGCTTTCTTCTGTTCTCCTAAGGCGTCATAACACCAGATCAAATGCTGTGTCGCGCGGTCAAAGCCGGGATCCAGTTGAAGTACCCGTTGAAAATATTTTTGAGCTTCTTCTATTTCGCCATTGTGATAGAGCAAGTCCCCCTTCGTGAATATTGTCTCTTTTTCATCCGGGTACCGTTTCAGGAGTTCGTCAAGCTTCCGGTAAGCCTCTTCTAGATTTCGATCCATATAAGCTTTTGAAGCCAGGATGAATAAGCGTTCTTTCTCGGGAAGCTTTTCGATATGTTGTATGGCGATATCCAGAGAACCACGCGCGCGCTCCAAATTGATCCAGGAAATCGCATAAGCTTTTCTCATGTGGGCCAGTGCGAAGTTCGGGTCGATGTCAATGGCTTTGTTAAATTCTGCTTCTGCTTCTTTAAACTCCAGTTTGTTGATAAGTTCTTCCCCTTTGAAAAAATGCTGATATGCCTGAAGATTCGAAGTGGTTACATCCGTGACTTTCCGGTTTGAGGCCTGGATCTCGCCTGCTTTTTCCTTGAGCCCGCTTCTGGTTTCTTCTGACAGCTTATCGATCATTTCAGGAACGCTTGCTTTGCCTGTTCCTTGCTGCTTGGTTGTAAAAAGATACTCATTCTTTTCCGGATCCAGAACTTTGAGATCGATGGTGTACAACTGATCAAACTTCCGGATGGAAGCAAGAATGAGAGCGTTTACGTTCGAACGTTTGCAAATCTCGCGGCCAAGGTGTTCGTCGATTTTCTGCGAGTTTTCCTGACCCATTTGTTTGAGAACATCGAGCATACGCGATCGAGTCATCACAGAAAGTTTTTTCGACTGTTCCAGAGAAGTGATGAGCATGCCTGAGAGGCCGTCTAATTCTTTTTCTCCTGTTTCATTGATGAAGTCCGCTACGGCGACAGGAATTTTTACTCCGCTGTCGGACATTCCGCGCATTCGCCCAAGCCACCATAAACCTGCCAGGACGAAACAAAGTACAAATGCAACAATCACCACCTTCGCAATAGGAGAGCGTTTGTCCTTAACTGTTTTCAACGGTTTCGTTAGCCG
>JBKKAT010000468.1:0-4444 GCA_046714535.1 Acidobacteriota bacterium
AGTTCCTTTGGGCTGTTTCTGCAGTACGCCATTGATTGAATAAAAGTCCCCTCTTTCGAATGAGGCGCCGTTAAACCACATTCCGTTCGTGAAGTGCACGACATCCGCGTTCGCCACAGCGGCTGAGACACACAGGAAGAGGAGAACTAAGATTTTGGAAAGCATTCGATCCTCCAAATGATTTTCGGGTAGACCGACCCGTTTATCTTTAGATCAAACCGCTTTCGAAAAGGTTGTGCTTCTCCAACACTTTAATGGTGTAAGAAGCGAGATAAGGAAATGATGCAGATAAGGCGCCTTTCTTTGCGCTATCCGGGTTGCAATATCGGCAAAAGGGATTAGTTTGAAGAAGGGGGTTTATAAAAACTGGATGGATAAGATGTCTCCGAAGGCAGCTGTGCTCGTCGTCGATGATCGCAGAGAGAACCTTGTTGCAATGGGTGCGGTTCTCGAGGGATCAAATTATTCTGTTGTGACAGCAGCATCCGGTGGCGAAGCGCTTAAACGTTTGGCGGACCAGGATTTTGCGTTAATCCTTCTCGATCTCCATATGCCGATTCTGAACGGTTTGGATACTGCGAGACTTATTCGCGAACGGCCTCGTTCCAAAGACACGCCTATCATCTTTCTGACCGCCTACGACCGGGAGCAAGATATGGTTTACGAGGCGTACGACCGTGGCGCTGTGGACTATATCCAGCAACCGATCAACCCCAAAGTACTGAAATCTAAAGTCGATATCTTTGTGGAATTCTTCAAGCAAAAGGAGGAATTGCGGTGGATTCGGGACCAACTGGAAAGTGAAGTACAGCGACAGGTCTCTGCTATCGCGAAAACAAACGAAGAGCTAAAACGTGAAATTGCAATTCGCGAAAAAGTGGAGCAAAGACTCCTGCATGAATCTGCCCACGATGCTCTGACTGGGCTTCCCAACCGAACCTTATTTCTGCGCGCACTCATGCGCTGTTTTCAGGGGTTAAAAAGAGATGAGTCTTTTCGATTTGCTGTCTTGTTCGTGGACATCGATAATTTTAAAAGAATCAATGATGAACATGGACACTCTGTAGGAGATGACGTTTTGATAGAGACATCTCACAGATTGGAATATGCAGTGCGTCCCGGCGATAATGTTTCCCGTTTTGGTGGAGATGAATTCGGCATCCTGCTGGATCGTGTTGGCGATGCCGCAACTGCGGAAATCATCACAAAACGAATTATGGCCCAGTTCGAAAAACCCTTCCTCCACCAGAAGTCGAATATCAGGGTGACAATCAGCATTGGTATCAGTTTGTTCAGGGGCGATTTTAAAACACCGGAAGAAATGGTGCGCGACGCCGATGCTGCAATGTACGTCGCCAAAAGCGCCGGAAAATCCTGTTACAGCTTCGCTGTGCCACCGGCTCAACCTCAACAACCCAGCGCGGGCTAAGGCCCAGACGAAAGCCCTTAATCGGAGATTGTCCGATACCCGATGTAAGTCGCGGTTTCCTCCGCTACACTTTCAGGTGATTGAGCCCTTTGTGAGCCCTTCGCGATTGAGGATGTAATGGTTCCCTTCCCTGTACTCCCGATCCTGCTGACGCTAGTACAGAACCACCTTAAATCGCAGGTCCAAGAATTTTTTCGCTTTCTGATTATTCCCGGCCCCTTTCCGGGTTTCGGTGACCCTCGCTTGGCCGCTTCCTGTTCCCAATCCTAAGCGAATTGACAAATGTATATTGCAGATATATACATTATTTAATGGCTCAGGATCCACTCGAATCTTGTCACGGTTTCGATTGGGACGATGGGAACATTGACAAGAACTGGATTGATCATGGCGTCACCTTTTGGGAGTGTGAGGAAGTATTCTTCAATCAGCCATTGGTCGTTCAATCTGATGTCACACATTCCATTCATGAGGATCGCTATTATGTTCTCGGCCGAACGAGCTCCGGCAGGCGATTGTTTGTCGTTTTTACAATTAGAGAGAATTTGATCAGAGTCATTTCCGCAAGGGACATGACCCGAAGGGAAAAGAAGATTTATGAGCAAAATGAAAAAGAAGATACCAGTGTTTAAAACTGAAGCACAGGAAAGAGAGTTCTGGAGAAATACGGATTCCGCTTCGTATATCGATTGGACACAGGGAAAAAAGTTATTGTTCCCAAGCTTGAAACCTACTCTGCGAACGATCTCTTTGCGGCTTCCCGAATCCATGATCGCCCAACTTAAGGTTCTCGCAAACAAAAGAGATGTTCCCTATCAATCTCTGATGAAGATTTTTCTTGCAGAACGCCTGGCGGAAGAAGAATGAACTATCAATTACATTATTACCGAGGGACCGGTCAACAAAGAAGGTCGGCGTTTCAAGCGGCCTTGATTTCAAACTCACATCGGATGGCTTCTTCAATTTTCTCTTTTTCGAGTCCGTAATCATCGATCAGAGCATCGAAAGACTCTCCGGCTTTCCATCGTTCCGCCAGGACCGTAGTAGGTATTCGTTCCAGAAATCACCGGTCTGCCAAAGGCAATAAGCGGGTTAATCACCACATACTTCGGTTCGTCGAATTTTTGCTTGCGTGTGAAAGGATACAGTTGAAGAGGAATACCCTCCACGTCCCTTTCAATCCGCAGGAGATGGGCCTGCAGTAGTTCCCGCATCGCCATTTGTCCGTCTCCCGTCACGTTGATCAAGGCGCCGAATTTTTCAATGAAAAGATCCTGCCCATCCGTTTCCAGTGCAACATCCGCCAACGCATGGCTGGAAAACCGGGACGCGACAATCTGTTTGTTTTACTACTCGCCGTTTCGGAGATTGCTTGTATCTACAACTTCAAACGAGTTTCCTTTGATCTTTTTTAGCTCGTTCAGGTCGTCTTCATCCCATCGTTTGCTGGAAACTCCGGTAACAAACCACGGACTGCCGTTGTCGGCGAGAATCATTCCGTATTGTTTCAAGGCTGTCAGGATTACCTGATTTTCAGCAGAGAAGCTCGAAATGTTCACCGATGCTTTCAAGCGAACGCGCAATCCCATCGGCGGAAGAGAGGAACTGTTTGAGACTCCCGCGTGATGCCTTGCCGGGTAAATATGCGAGTCGCGTGTGACGGGGGCGGTAAAACGTAATGCGTGATCAATCAATCCGCGTCTCACTTCATCGTGACGCACCAAACCGGGAAGAATCGGAAGACCAGCCGCATCCGCGCTTGTCCAGTTGTTCGGCCGCAAACGGTTGGAAGTCAGATCCCAGATCGCGCCGGAACCCGCAAACCAGTCGCCATTAGATCGACTCGCGTCATAGAGTTCATACAGAGTGCAGGTGGATCGGTCCACAATCAGAATATGATGATCGCTTCCTTTCTCTCTTTTTGGTTTTTTTGGAATCGGGTATGGACCGGCATCGGATTCATCCGGATAGTAGAAATCAACTTTTACTTTTTTGACTTTGCTACTTACAACGTTGATAGGAATTCCGTAAGCGCGATTCGAACCAAAGTCCGGATGCAGTTCTTCATTCGGTCCGATCGACTGGATGATTGCCGCGGAATTGCGGTCCACGGGAAGATGAGCGATCGGCTGGTTCCAAACGTTCGTTTCAGGAAATATCGGACAATCCGGCGCGCGCGGCAGATTCAATGCGGGTGCGGGTAAACAGTTACTCAGGAGCAGCAGTAAACAAACGACCGCGATGAAGGTTCGCATCCTTCGTTCATTGTACCCGATCCACGTGAAGGGACACATTCCGGTGTTGCGCGGAGGTTTCTTTGCTGTAACTTAGAAACATGACTGATCCGCATGCGGCGTTGCGCGATGATGTGCGTTTGCTCGGAGAACTGCTTGGTGAGATTTTGAAAGAGCAGGGCGGGCAAAGGCTGTTTCATTACGTTGAGCAGATCCGGCAACTCTCAAAGATTGCGCGATCGGGAGAGATCGATGCGTATCGAATGATGACGGCAACGCTCGATTCACTGTCCATTGAAGATGCTGTTCCGGTGGCGCGCGCCTTTTCCCACTTTTTGAATCTTGCGAACAT
Source organism: Acidobacteriota bacterium (assembly GCA_046714535.1). GTDB lineage: Bacteria > Acidobacteriota > HRBIN11 > JAKEFK01 > JAKEFK01 > JAKEFK01. The sequence continues at coordinate 4,016 of JBKKAT010000468.1, forward strand.
TGCAGAGCAGCATCATCGGATCCGCAGATATCGCGAATATCTTCTTCAAAATGCGCAACCACAAAGCGGTTCACTGGATGAAACATTCCAATGGCTCCTGCAGCAGGGAATCAGCGGTGAACAATTGCATCAATCCATCTGCAGCCAATCCATCGAACTCGTTTTTACAGCGCATCCAACGGAGATTCAGCGAAGAACTTTGATCCGCAAGTACAACAGGGTCGCTGCATCGCTCGCCGAAAGGGACCGGCCGGACCTGACGGCGGATGAGCTGCGCGGGAATGAAGAGGCTTTGAAAAGGGAGATCGCGGCAATCTGGTTGACGGAGGAAGTTCGAAAAAGCAATCCGACTCCGGCAGAAGAAGTGCGATGGGGGCATGTTCTGATCGAAGAAACGCTGTGGGATGTTGTGCCCGCTTTTCTGCGAGA
>JBKKAT010000469.1:0-3516 GCA_046714535.1 Acidobacteriota bacterium
CTTATCGTATTCAACGATGGTGATCATAGATCGGAAAGGATGCGGCCGCTGAGATCATATTCGCCGGCCCCGGTGATGCGCACGTTTAGAAATTCACCCGGCAGAGCTTGATCGCCGTGTACTCTCACCACTCCATCGACGTCCGGAGCCTGGCTATACATGCGCGCGAGAAGGCTGCGAGAATCTGCGCCGTCCACGATTACACGCATTTCCCGTCCGACAGAGGCGCGATTCTTTTTTCGCGAAATGCCGGACTGAAGCGTCATCAGCTCCTTTCTCCTTTGAACTTTCGTGGCATACGGCACCTTGGGATACACGTTGTACCCACTGGTTCCTTCCTCATCACTGTATAGGAACACTCCGACGCGATCGAATTCAATTTCCCGGACAAATTTCAGCAACGTAGCGAAGTCTTCGTCAGTCTCACCAGGAAAACCGGCGATGAAAGTGGTGCGAATCGCAATATCCGGGACCGTCCTTCTAATATTGTCGATCATTTGTACATAAAGATCGCTGTTGCCGCCCCGTTTCATTCGGGCCAGAACCGGACCGCTTGCGTGCTGCAAAGGCATGTCTATGTAAGAACAGACTTTTCCCTGAACGGCCATCACGTTCAAGAAAGACTGCTTCAAACTGTTTGGATAGGAGTACATGACGCGTATCCATTCGATTCCATCTGTTTTGCACAATTCTTCTGTCAAAAAGGCAAGACCATCCTGCAATCCGAGATCTGTTCCATAGATGGTGCTATCCTGGGAAATCAAAACCAGCTCTTTCACTCCCTGACGTGCCAGTTCCGATGCTTCGGAACAGATCGAACTGATGGTTCGGCTCCTGTAAGCCCCGCGCATGGATGGAATCGCACAAAATGCGCAAACATGATCGCAGCCTTCTGCAATTTTCAGATAAGCATAAGAAGAAGGTGTTGTTAGAATGCGACGGACCTTGCCGTCATAGATGTACTCTGCAGGTTCAGCTTCCAGTCTTTCTTCGAATTGCTGGCCGCAAGCTTCGACGATCCGTTCGACATCGTTCAATGAAACAAAATGATCCACTTCCGGGAGCTGCGCTTTCAGCTCTTTTCCATAGCGTTGAACAAGACAGCCTGCAACAATCAGCTTTTTGTCAGGGTCTTTCTCTTTCAACTGAGCCGCCCGAAGAATCGTATCGATGGATTCTTTTTTCGCAGGTTCTATGAAACCGCAAGTATTGATGATTATGATTTCCGATTCCGCCGGATTGGCGGAGATCGAGTAACCTTTGTCGACAAGCTGTCCAAGCATGGCTTCCGTATCGACCAAATTCTTCGGACAGCCAAGGCTGATGATCCCTACTCGTTTCATGATTACTCGTACTCGTAATCTTGCTCGTGATCATGATCGAGCATGAGCAAGAGCAAGATCATGAGCATGATTATTTAAGGATAAATGCGGTACAACATCCGGGGGAAGGGAATTGTCTCACGAACGTGTTCCAGCTTGCAAATCCAGGCCACGACCCTCTCGATGCCCATCCCGAATCCGCTATGAGGGACGGAGCCGTAGCGGCGCAAATCCAGATACCATTCAAACGCTTCCTGCGGCAAATCATGTTCCTTGATCCGCTGTAAAAGCAGGTTGTAGTCATGAATACGCTGGCTTCCGCCGATGATCTCTCCGTAGCCTTCCGGCGCCAGAACGTCCACGCACAACGCGAGTCTTGTGTTCACCGGATCCGGCTGCATGTAAAATGCTTTTGTCGCCGCAGGATATCGGTGCACCATCACCGGACGGTCGTAGTTTTCCGATAGTACGGTTTCGTCCGTGCCGCCGAAATCACTTCCATATTCAAAAGGCATTCCCTTTTCTTGCAAGAATTTTGCGGCATCATCGTAGGAAAGGCGGGGAAAAGGCGGCTGAATGCTTTCCAATTTGGTGATGTCCCGTTCCAGCGTTTTCAGTTCAATTGTACGGTTTTCCAGTACTCGTTGAATAATAAAACTGATGAATCTTTCCGCAAGATCCATGATGTCTTCGAGCTCTGCGAAAGCCACTTCCGGCTCGATCATCCAGAATTCAGTGAGATGCCGGCGGGTTTTGGATTTTTCTGCGCGAAAGGTCGGGCCAAAACAATAGACTTTCCCGAAAGCCATTGCAGAAGCTTCGCTGTAAAGCTGTCCGCTTTGCGTTAAGTAAGCTTTCCCTTCATCAAAATACTGTGTTTCGAATAGTGTAGTAGTTCCTTCGCATGCCGCGGGAGTGAAGATGGGCGCATCGACAAGAGTAAATCCTTCCTGATAATAAAAATCGCGGCAAGCGCGAATGATTTCATCCCTGATCCTGAGAATTGCATGCTGGCGCGTCGAACGAAGCCAGAGATGTCGCTTCTCCATCAGGAAAGCCACGCCATGTTCTTTCGGTGTGATCGGGTATTCCTCTGCGATGCTGGCGATCTCATAGGATAGAACATCCAACTCGTACCCGCTGGGAGCTCTCTTGTCCGCGCGCACTTTGCCCTGAACAATCAAGGCGCTTTCCTGGGTGAGGCGGTCAAACTGCTGAAACACTTCGGGCGAAACCGCATTTGCCACGACAACTCCCTGGATGTAACCGGTGCCGTCCCGGATGATCAAAAACTGGATCTTTCCGGAAGAACGTTTGTTGTGAAGCCATCCTTTAATGGTGATTTCTTCGCCTTCGTGCTGACTGATTTTGTCGATGTAAACGTGTTTCATTTATCTTATTGTACAGCAGAGCCGCGTGTAAGAAGGGGGATTAGGAGATATTGGAGATAGGGAGATAAAAATTAAAATTAAGAATTATCGCCTCATCTCCTCTATCTCCCTATCCCCCTTGTTACACGAGTTCGGGCAGATGTCGTTTCAGAATGTTCGCCAAGCCGGCGTACTCAGGCAATTTTTCAAAATGTTGCTTCACGTAAGAAAGAGTGAGTGGCACAAATTGCAAATAAAATTCTCTTTCCAATATGGTTGCCTGATAACCGAAAGTACCAAGCGCTTTGAGGTTCCTTTGCAAGCAGACACGAGGATATTCAAAACGTTCAACCCTGGCATCCGGATGATAAGTGAAGAACATTCGTTCCAGGTTTCGGCGGAACTCCGGCGAATGTTGAATATACGAATCGTAGGAAAGCGATGCAAGATCATACGTTACAGGACCCAGCCTGGCATCCTGAAAATCGATAACATAGACCTCTTCATCGCACAGCATCAGGTTCCGTGAATGGTAGTCGCGGTGAGTGAAAACTCGAACTTCAGAAGCTATTTCGGTTGCCAGCGTTTGAAAACAAGATTGTAGCTCGTCCGATTCTTCTTCGGTAAATTCGATTCCGCGAAGGCCTTCCAGAAAATATTTTCGAAAATAATTCAATTCCCAGAGAAATTTTTCCACGTTGAAGGCAGCCCCATCCACCGGTGGGAGATTCTCAATTTGATGCAAATAATTCAGCGATCGCAAAAAATATCGGAGGCGTGTTTGTTAGTTCCAGGAGGAGAAAAGTTCATAAAACGTAAAATCA
>JBKKAT010000470.1:0-3719 GCA_046714535.1 Acidobacteriota bacterium
TGCCATCAGTCTGCTCACGGGATTGGTGTTCGGTTCTTTACCGGCGATTCAGTTTAGAGCGAGGGACATTGGAATCGGTTTGAAAGAGGGAGAACGCTCCTTGTCCGGGGATCGTTTCATCGCGATCTTGCGCGGATCCTTTGTTGTTTTACAGATCGCGCTTTCACTCGCGTTGATCATTGCTGCCGCCCTGCTCGTTCAGAGTTTTGTCGCCATGCGCAGAGTGCCGGCCGGATTCAATAGCGACCAGGTATTGGTGGCGCATCAAGCGATCGATGGCGCGAATTACACAGAGGGTGGCTCCAAGTCGATGTACTACAGAAACCTGGTTTCTCGATTAAGACAGATTCCCGGAGTGAAGGAAGCTGCCGCCTCAACCGTGGTTCCCATGGGAGCGTACGGAATAGATTTTCAGGTGCCGTATTCCGGAAAAGATCGCGAGCTGCAGGAGATTGCTATTTCCCCTCAAGCATACTTTCGCGCTGTCACGCCGAAGTATTTCAGTACGCTGCAAATACCCTTGTTACAAGGACGTTCGTTTATCGATCACGATGATGCTTCGGCGCCGCTTGCTGTCATCGTCAATGACGCGCTCGCAAGAAAAGAATGGCCGGGCGAAAATCCGGTTGGAAAGAAGCTCCGCTTTTTCTGGGCCGATTGGCAGACTTACAATGTTGTCGGCGTGGTTGCAAACACGGTTTCCTATGATGTTTCCGCAGCAACGGTTCCAGAACTGTTTGTACCGGAGGCACAGATCCCGTATAGCGTGATGAATGTCGTGATTCGTTTTCATTTACTTTCTGCCGGCTCAGCAGACCAGGTGAGAAAAGCGTTTCTAGAAGTGGATCCACTTCAACCGGTCCAAGACATAACAACGATGAAGTTCTTGACCGGCCAATCGCTCCGCCGCGAACGGTTCGTCGCATTTCTCGTAAGTGTTTTCGGGCTACTCGCAATCCTGTTAGCTTCTGCAGGAATCTACGGCACGATTCCCTTTGGTGTTGCGCGCAGAACTCGCGAAATCGGATTGCGGATGGCTCTCGGCGCAACCCGCTTTCAGATCCAGAACTGGATCGTGAAACAGGGCGTTGCGCTGATCCTTCCTGGAATCTTACTCGGAACCGCTTGCGCTCTGGGTGCAGCATCGTTGTTGAAAAGGTTTTTGTTCGGCATCGAAGCGATGGACGCGCGAACCTTTGCGTTGTCCGCAGCCATTCTTTGCGTTGTGGCGCTACTGGCATGCTTTATTCCCGCAAGACGCGCCGCAAACCTGGATCCAAACATCGCACTGCATTACGAATAAACGACAATCTAGGTTTGCAGATTTCACTCCGGGTGTCATTACGTGATAAACGTCGGGTATTTCTTAGTTGCAATGTTCCATAGAATAGAGTAGGGTGGGGCGAATAGGTCTTCAGCGGCAAACGGGGGGATCGATTCTTCTTTCAATATCTGGAAAATCAAGTGTAGACATCAAACGGAGGTTCCTATTCATGACTAAACCAAGCATAACCACATGTCGAACAATCCTGGGCATTTTTTTCGTTTGCCTGCTTCTACTGATTAGCAATGCCGCACATGCCGGGGTCATTTTGATGGAAGTTGACTCTCTAGATGGTAAAGGGGTTGCGAGAATCGGAGGATTTGAAAAATGCTTCCGGGTGAACAGTTTGAGTTTCTCCTTAGAACGGGAGATTGCTGACAGCGCCAAAACCGGCACGGATGGACTGAGCAGTATAAGAACGCCTGATATTGCAGTATCGAAGTCTATGGATGCATCGAGCAACTCATTGTTGAAAGCGATGTTTTCCGGCATAGCGGTAAAATCGTTCAACTTTTATTTCGTTGACACATCCAGCGCTTATCTCGCGTACAAACTAGAAGAATGCTTTCTCAAAAATTTGAATACAGCCGGGGATGCGGATTCTTTGCCTAACGAACAACTACTTTTGAGTTGCTCTAAGATCGCAGTGCAACATCGGCCTCCCGGTGGCAAGCTTAACCCGCCGGAAGGATGGGATTTTCAAAAGAATGTAAAATACGATCCCGGCGCGATTTTAACCCCGGATGGTAAACCCAGCCAATAATCTTACTCGGAACCGCTGGCGCTCTGGGTGCCGCATCGTTGTTGAAAAGGTTTTTGTTCGGCATCGAAGCGATGGACGCCCGAACCTTTGCGTTGTCCGCAGCCATTCTCTGCGTTGTGGCGCTACTGGCAGCTTCGTTTCCGCAAGACGCGCCGCGACCGTGGATCCAAATATCGCGCTGATTACGAATAAACCATTTAAGTTTCAGGCCTTAGATTGTATTGCGCGATTGGCTGAGTGGTATTACAATTAGTTCCATGAAAGTCTTGACTCTCAGATTACCTGATGAGCTTGCAGCTGAAATCGAATCGGAATCGTGTAAGCGCAAGATTTCAAAGTCCGATGTAGTACGAGAGCGGTTGACCACCCGAACCGGAGTCAGAAGACCGCAGTCGTCTGCTCTTGATTTCATTGGGGATCTTATCGGATCCGTGGAAGGCTTGCCTGCCGATCTGAGTGGCGGGAAAAAACTCTACCTCAAGGCCACGGGATATGGTAAAAAACGTCCTCGTTGACGCGGGCTTTCTTGTGGCACTGCTCAGTAAACGGGACCACCATCATGAATGGGCGAAGCGGACGGCATCCAATTATCCGCCGCCATGGAGAACCTGTGAGGCCGCCTTGTCCGAAGCTTTTCATTTAGTCGAAGGCCATGGGTCCGGCGAACTACGGGAGTTGCTGAGTCGAACCGCTGTTCTGATCGAATTTGATCTCAGTAGCAATCTGGATTCGGTACTGAAACTAATGCAAAAATATACGAATGTACCGATGAGCCTGGCGGATGCCTGTCTGGTCCGCATGACGGAAATCCTTACACGGCCAGTTCTCCTTACATCCGATACGGACTTCCGCATTTATCGCCGGCTAACAAGAAAAGTAGTGCCTTCCATTATGCCGTGACATTAAACCCCTTGCATTCAAACAGCGTTGGCTGCGACCATGCAGCCAAACATCGCGCTGCAGTGCGAATAAACCGTTTGATGTTTTTCCTGTCGCTCTAGTTCGTCAAGATCTCCGGATACGGGACAACATTCCACCAGCAAATTGCGGTTTGCACTTCATCAATCACATGTGGTTGTGCATTAGAGTTTTGTGCGTATATACTGAAGCGGTCGGGTGAATGTAGGGAAGGAGAACCCGATGGCCAACATAGATAAGGACAATCTGAACGATGTCAATCGTCAGATTAGAATTCAGGAACTAAAGAATCGTGCTGAGGAACTCTCAGGCCCCTGCAAATCACGCGAATCAGAAGAGCTTCCTCCCGAAATTCAAGAAGCATTCTGGAAGTACGTTGTATCCTTCGAACAAGCGCCTCATACTACGTTCTACAGGGAGCTGGTAGACTCCGGTTTGGAGCTATCGGATCCAGACACAATGAATGATCTCGAACTGAAGAATAAACTATGGGAGGTCATTTACTCTTTGGCGGATAAGAAGACGTTCCTGCAAAGCACAGACCATCTTGGTGACCGTGAGCTGTATTCGGTACTCTGTTCAGACGTATTACACCACGATACCGTTTTGTTTGAAGATGAATTGACTTGCACCCGCATCGACTTGATCGGTTCGGGAAGTGAAGAAGATACATTTCTCTGGCTGAAATACTATGCTGACGAAGAAACACGTTCG
>JBKKAT010000471.1:0-4359 GCA_046714535.1 Acidobacteriota bacterium
CTCTCGTACCGCGATGATCCACAATTTTATCCACTACAGCCACGGGAGGTTCCGCGAGAATACTGATCGATGGAGCAACGATTTCAAATTTTCCTACACCAAGTTCTTTTACCGAAAGGAACGCCTCATTTTCCCATGCCAGGAGTACGTCACCAATGCCTCTTTCTACAAATGTGATGGTCGAACCGCGCGCCCCCGTATCAAGAACAGGAGCATTTTTGTACAGCCTCCCGACAAAATCTTTGGCTTTTGCCTGATCATTGTTGGATTTCTTGAGCGCATAACCCCACGCAGCCAAATAGTTCCAACGCGCGCCGCCTGAGGTTTTCGGATTCGGCGTGATGACTGCAACACCTGGTCGAACAAGGTCTGCCCAGTCTTTGATTCCTTTTGGATTTCCTTTTCGAACCAAAAAAACAATTGTGGATGTGTAGGGAGAGCTGTTCTGAGGAAGCCGTTTCTGCCAATCCGCTTTGATCATACCGGCCTTCGCAATTTGATCAATGTCGTAAGATAACGCGAGTGTTATAACATCCGCTTGCAAGCCATCAATGACAGACCGGGCCTGTTTTCCGGATCCGCCATGCGACTGGTTGATGGTCAGGTTATTACCCGTTTTACCTTTCCAGTATTTTGCAAAAGCCTGATTGTACTCCTGATAAAGCTCACGAGTCGGATCATAGGAAACATTCAGAATTGTGATTTCCGCAGCGCCCGCTACAAGAACGAATGCGGTGAAAAACGAAGCCAGAAAGAGAAACTTTTTCATCATTCCTCCGATTAAAAAGAAATTTGATTACGGATCATGAATACTTTTTCCGTTTTGATGTTCTCATCTTCAAAACTTGTATTGTCGTAACTAAAGCTGAACTTTACATTTTTGTTGAGATACCAGTTCAGCCCGACCGCCCAATTCTTCGCCTGGCTGGCCGAAGTCGATGGATCAGCAAAGACCGGAAATGCATCTTCATCAATATTGAGCTGGCTATAGCGAAAAGCTACTTCCCACGCTCCTAAGGCGTTCGTATCCAAATCAAATGGTTTTTCAGGTGAAACACCTTTGTAACCTGCCGGCTCTCCGGTCAAAACAAAATGGGTCGTCAGATTCCAGGCGTCATTTTCTATCTCCGCTTCATCGGTTCCAAGAATGACTTCCTGCGTAGAGCGTACATTCCGCCAGAAGTCCAAAGGGGCCTGAGTAGAAGGTCGCTTGCGGCGAATAGCGGACTCTAGAACCATTTGCGATTGTCGTTGAATCAGTTGTCAGGCCGGTTCGATAACGAAAGAAGGTTGCCTGACCGGACGTTCTATAATTCGGCAGGGCAGGCGTTGTCAGCGATCCGTCTTGATTGCCTGCGGTAACCGCAATACCAATACCGAGATTTTTGATCGGACGAACAAAAATACGACCGACAAAGTCTTTGCTGTCTCCTCCCGTATCAATGTCACCACTTCCAAGATCAACGACACCATTAAAAATACCGGCAGCGTAATTCACTTTATCCCCACTGAGATCCCCGGATACATAGATACCGAGATCACGATTCGGGACCAGGTTGGTCGCAAGAGAACGCTCGATGAAGATGATGTCGGTTCCGGACTGTAGTCTTTCAAGTCCAAATGGTTCCTTCGTTTTTCCGAAACGGACTTTGAACGCCGGATGAAACCTGGCCTCCAGATAGGCATCCTGGAGGACTGTTACACCTCCACCAAAATCGGGCATGATCCTGAAGTCAAAGTATTTGTAGACAGTTCCTTCAAAAATCGGTCGTGCCCTCCTTATAAGAAAAGTGTCGATCGCTGAAGAACTCTGATCAAAGAAAAAACGACCATCCGCTTGAAGGTAACCACGGGCTTTGAATACAAAGTCTCCATCCGGAGAGGTCAGTAAAAAACCACCCTTTCCGGCGGATATGGTTAGTTGCGGGTTGTTCACAGCAGGGCTCGCTATTCCTTGCACGAACAGCATTCCGAGACTCACAAGGACGAAGACCAAGAGCTTTGATCGATACATTGGCATGATCTCCAAAAATTGATCGTCTTGATTCTCTGTCTTTTTCTTGTCCAAGTATCACCTATCTACTCGATTAGTAGAGTATTCAATTGCTTTTTACCCTTTTTAGCTGTGGCGATTACAACATCAGCGAGAGTTGTGTTGTCCAGAATTCTTGCTGTGGCGTCCCGAACCTCTTTCATTACAAGACGAATCCCGCAGGAGGCTTCGTTCGTGCAGTCGTCACAGGGTTGGTATGCTGTTTCGCTCACGCAAGGCAACGGAGCGAGCGGTCCATCGAGGAGCCGAATGACCTGACCCAGGCGAATCAGCTCGGAAGGACGGCCTAATGTGTATCCGCCCCCTTTGCCCCTTTTGCTTTGAAGTATGCCATGCTTTTTTAGTTCCAGCAGAATGAGCTCAAGGAATTTTTTGGGGATACGCTCCTGTGTGGCAAGATCGGAAATCAGCACGGGACCGGTTTTTTCCCTACGGGCAAGATGAACCAGAGCAGAAAGTGCATACTTCGTTTTCCTGGTTATCATATAAACTCTATCGACTTTATCGTCTTATTTCGAAATGTCAATAGGGTTTGCGATGTGGTCGTTTCTATGACAGCATAGCACCGAAAAATCTTACAAATTTTTGCTTGGAACCTTGACAATCTCGTTTTTTGACATAACTTTGCGCTCGGAACCCGAGATTGACTTTGATTCTATCCCCTAGCTCAAAAACAAACTTCGCAGGGAAAAGTCTGTCGGGGGCCAAAATCACTGGAGGTTCTTCCCCAAACATGAGATTCCTCATCTCTTTCAGTTTTGTGGTTCTCCTTTTTGCCGCTTCGCTAGCAAGCGCAGAAATTCAGGTACGAGTCGATGAAAAGGGCAGAAAAGTATTCTTCAACCCCGCACCTAAAGTCATCAAGAGCCAATTCAAAATGACTGCAGGCAAACCGGTGCCTCTAACGTATTCGAAGAGAGCCGGTGACTATGCGCCCATGATTGAGCAAGTTTGCGCCAAATATAGCGTGGATCCGGAACTGGTGAAAGCGGTGATTCAGGTGGAATCCGCTTATAACTCCGGTGCGAAGTCCCATGCAGGAGCCATCGGCTTGATGCAGCTCATGCCTGCCACCGCTGCGCGATTCGGCGTAAAATCGATCTTTGATCCAAACGAAAACATCCATGGTGGCGTGCAGTATCTGAAATTCCTGTTGAAACTGTTCAACAACGATCTCTCTCTGGCTGTTGCCGCATACAATGCAGGGGAAGGGGCTGTCCAGCGTTTTCAGGGAATACCTCGCTACACGGAAACACAGAACTACGTGCGTAAAGTGCTGTCACTTTACGGTAAGTCAGATTACGTTGCCGGAGTCATGTTGCAGGCCAAAGTGCAACCTCCGAAAACGATCTACAAATACACGGACAGCAAAGGAATCGTTCAATTCACGACGCAGAAACCGAAAGAAGGCGCCGTGGAAACGATCCATCTCACGTTTTAGTCCTACTTGCAGGGCGCCGACATCTATGCCGGCAGAATGCTGGCGCTCATTTAGCGCTGTACTTAAATTACTGAAAACTCCAAAGAGTAAGCGATTTTAGATCCTTTACCAGAAGTTTATTTCCGGTCAGCGCAGGATGTGCCCAGGTGGGCGTTTGGGCGACTGTGTATTTCTTCAGCACTTCATACTTCGTTTGCGATGGTTTTGCGATTGTCAGTTCCGCGTTGTTGCTAAGAAAAAAGAGCAGATCTGCAGCACTGACAATCGACGCATTTTCACCTTCCGCTCCTGTGCTTGTCCATACGTTTTTTCCGGTCCGGGCCTCCATACTGAAAAATTGTCCTTTGCGGAAATGCGTCATGCCGTAAACAAAATTCCCGATCACGACCGGAGAATTGAGATACATTGCCGCCCGTTCGTTATGCCAGACTTTCTCCAGCGTCCATTTGCCATCTTTGAGCTGTGGTTTTACGGCAAAGGCTCCTTTATTAATTCCTGAGAAGATTAGTAAATCGTTGTAAGCAACCGGAGTCACCGAGTTTTGCTCATATTCCGTCTCAAACGGCATTTGCCAGAGCAGTGTTCCGTTAGCTGCTGAAATACCGACAATCTGTTTTTGCGTTTGTGTCACGATCTGTCGAACTCCCCCGATGTTCACAAGGATGGGGGAAGCGTATCCCGGACCATCCCCATCCCATCTCCATGTTGCTTTTCCGGTGTTTGTATCAAATGCCATCAAGGAGCCTTTTCCCGGACCTCCCGCGTGGACAATCAACTAACCATTTTCTACAGCGGGGGTCATCGCTGTTCCGAAATCGGGAGCCGTTACAGGAAATTCTTTTTTGAAATCGTTTCGCCACAAAAG